>JAOZSG010000135.1:0-603 GCA_029939785.1 Fidelibacterota bacterium
TACCAATATTTATTACTTTTGCACCGGCTTCACGAAGTCCTTCAATCAGAACTTTAGATATTCTATTTCCACTTTCTCTGGTATCTCTTCCTACGACTATTCTTTTTGCATTTACTTTTTTGCAAAAAGCTGCTGCATAGGATTTTAAAAAAGTGTCGGTCAATTTTGTATCATGGGCTCTTACACCTGATAAACTTTCAATTAACATAATTCTCCTTTACTTTATAATTAATAATTATTAAAAATTTAATAAACGATAATTTAAGGTATTGGATAGAATTTATCAAATTAATGAATGTTATGTTTGTTTTAATATAAATTATTGTTTTTATAATATATTAGATTATTCCTGATTTTGTATTAAAATAGATTCTTTTAATATTTTTATAACTTTATTTGTTATTTTTTTCAGAAAAGTATATCGAAAATTTATTTTGTCTATAATAAATACAAAAAAAATAACATGTTACAACACAACTATTATTGTAACCAATGTTGCGAGATGTTTAAATAAAAATTAAATAATTATTATTCATTATATAAAATATTGTTAGACTCATTATTTAGGACTAAATTACAACCCTATTTTAGCCCTAATATAAT
>JAOZSG010000135.1:613-5974 GCA_029939785.1 Fidelibacterota bacterium
AATAAACGATAATTTAAGGTATTGGATAGAATTTATCAAATTAATGGATACTATGATTGCATTGAGATAAGTTATTGTTTTTTTATATATTACATTGATTTTAATTGTATATCAAAATAGATTCTAACAATATTTATATATATTTATTTGTTATTTTTTTTTAAAAGTATGTTGAAAATAAATTTTTGATATAATAAACATATTAGAAAAACAACATGTTATAATACAAATATTTCTGCAACCAGTGTTGCGAAAGACTTAAAAAAATCGTCTATTTTACAATCAATTACGCGGTTTGAACAATTACTATAAAATCAAACTAAAAGTAAGTAGCTATCGACTTATCTATGAAGTCATAAAGGATCATGTATATATACTTATAATAACTATTGAAAAATATAACTATTTGTTTTTATAAGTCTGGTTATAGTTGATACTTGATACTTGATACATGTTACTTGCTATTTGTTAATTGTTATTTGCTATTTGACAATCTTCATCCCATGGCTTAGTTTTTGCAAAATTATATAAGTTTTACGTAATTTATATAATTATTAACCAGAAAAATATTATTGAAGCAAAATTGTTGAAATATTTTCAAAATTAAAAGAAACTTTTTCCATATAGAGTATGTGGAATTATAACAATATTAAAAATAAAAAATATGCAAAAATCCTTAAAATCTACCAAAACAAAATCATTCTCTGAATCAGAACGATTGGATAATATACTTAATTATCTTGCTCATTTAGTTGGAGATAAATCAACAGAAAAAATAAATGTTTCCAAGAATGATAAAATTGGATATTTAGAAGAACTGATTAATACTTTACAAAAAAAGACTAATAGACTTATTGATGAGTTAAATGAAGTAAATATTCAAATGGAGATTCAGACTGAAAAAGCAAATATAATGGCTGTTGAAGCAGAAGTTGCAAATGTATCCAAATCAAAATTTTTAGCAAATATGAGTCATGAGATAAGAACTCCAATGAATGGAATTTTAGGTATGTCTCAAATTTTACTTGATACAAAATTAACAAAAAAGCAGAATCAATATGTTCAAACAATCCAAAAATCCGGAGATCATCTTCTGAATCTTATTAATGATATTCTTGATCTTTCTAAGATCGAATCAGGGAAAATGGAACTTGAGGATACAGATTTCAATCTCTTAGAAATATTGGAAACTACTTTGTCAACTTTTAGCACCAAAACCCAGGCAAAAGGAATCGAATTAATTCCTGATTTTGATTCTGATATTCCAATAGCTGTAAAAGGTGATCCACTAAGACTGCGTCAAATATTAACAAATCTTATTGGGAATGCGATAAAATTTACTGAAAAAGGTGAAATTATATTAAAAGTATCACTTACACCAACAGATGAAATATCTGAAGAGTTTCGCAATTCGGAAAATTATAATCTTTCATTTGTAGTAAAAGATACTGGAATAGGAATTCCAAGTAATAAAATTGAATCTGTTTTTGAAAATTTCACACAGGTTGATAGTTCAACAACCAGGGAGTATGGTGGGACAGGATTAGGACTGTCAATTACTAAACAATTGATTGAAAAAATGAATGGAGCAATAAGGGTTGAGAGTAAAATAAAAAAAGGCTCAAGTTTCATTTTTTCATTAGTTTTTAAACACGGCGATTTACCGCATGAACAATTATCTGAAACAATACATGATTTTCATCAGGCTAGAATCGCAATAATTGAGGCTAATTCCTCTAACAGTCTTGTTTTGGAAAAAATTGTCAAAAAATGGAATCTCGATCCAATAAGTATTTTCGATAGTGACAAGTGTATAGATATATTATCTGTAGAAAATCAAAAAAAGAATCCAATAGAAATTATACTTATGGATATTGACTTGATGAGCATAAATGGATGGGAATTATGTGAAAAAATTCGGAAAATTTATCCTCCATCGAAATTAAAAATTGTGGTTTTGAGTTCCGGGAATGACATAGAGATCATGGATAAAATTAAAAAATTCAGTATTACTGATTATCAAACCAAACCTATTATACAAAAGTTATTGTTATCATCATTTTTAATGGCCTTTAATAATCAGTATATATCTCAATCATTAAAAACTCAAAAAATAATTGAAAAAGCACAAGTTAGATTAAATATTCTCTTAGCAGAAGATGATCCCGTTAATCAGATGGTTGCAAAAACAATTTTAACAAATATGGGACATAATGTAACAGTTGTTAGTAATGGGAAAGCAGCTGTGGTAGAAGTGAAAAAAACAGATTATGATATTGTATTAATGGATATTCAATTACCAATTTTAGATGGATTTCAGGCTACAGAAAAAATCAGAAAATTAAAATCAGATAAAAAAGATATCACAATTATTGCCATGACAGCTCACGCCTTAAAAGGGTACAAGGAAGAGTGTATTAGCAGAGGTTTGACGGATTATATTTCAAAACCATTTAAAGTAGAGGAATTACAAAAATTATTGTCTCAATATTCTAATATTGAAAATAACATAAACTATGAACAAGAAACAAAGGTAGTCATTACACCAGATGAAAGTATTGAAATAATAAATAAAGCAAATGTTTTAGAATCACTGGATATGAAAGGTGAAGATGGTGATTCTTTTTATTCTGAAATTATTGATATATTCAGGGAATCAGCTCCTGATTATATCAAAGCACTAAAATTAGGTGTGATCGAACATGATTATCCAAAAATTGAGATATCAGTACATACATTAAAATCATCGGCAAATAATATAGGAGCATATAAATTAGGTGAAATTGCCAGTATAATTGAAACAGGTGCTGAAAATAAAGATATTGAACTAATTAAAGATATGTTACCTGAGTTAACAGATAATTTAAAAATGGTATTTGACGAAATTGAAAAAAAACAATACTAATATCAAAACAGAATATAATCCTACAATAAAATATCTTAAAGAATTGGTTAACGTTTTATCCTGTCTGTAAATGGTTTCTTTTTTATATTTTTGATACTACTGTCAATTATCTTAAAAACCGGTTACCTATATAAAAAATAAAAATAACAGTTGTTCCTTCAAGCATTCTTGTGCTACCTCAATTACAAAAATGTTGAGGAAATGTAGTTGTATAAATAAGATAGATTTTAACTTTTTGTTATTTGAAATTGTCTAAATAATTAGAGGAAAACTTTTAAATCCAAATTACTAAACATTGGATAAAGAATAAAACTTAATAGTAGAAAAAGTCCTGGTTTTACTATAAGCTCAATTGAAAATTAGAAAGATTAAAAAGATGAAAAATATATTACTTACTATTTCTATCATTATTTTGTTTTTGCGTATATGCTTTTCTCAAACTTTGTATCCAAACAATGAGGACGGACAGTTTGAGGATATGCTAACTCCCGCATATTATAATGCACCCAATGGTGACACATTACGAAATGAGATAAACAGGTTTGTGCATTTTGCTCAGTTAGAGTCATATAAACATCCACTTGAGGATTTAACAGGTTATATTCCTTCATATTCAATCAAGCGAGGATTTGGTGATGAGATTGGTCCGGCAGGTAATACTGCCCAGCATCATCCTGCAATAGATCTACATATTAAAAATGGTGAAGCAGAGATTATGTATGCTTCATTTAGTGGTAAAATAAAGACATATAGAAATGCACCAAAATATAGAGATTATTTATCTATTACAAAAAATATAGAAGATAGTATTGGTAATATATTAGGTAAAATGGTATTTATATATGCACATATTGATTTAAACTTAGACTCATTAGATAGTATATTATTAAATGGACAGTTTGTAAATCAAGGAGATGTTATTTCAAAACATCTATACTCCGGAACACGAGGAGGGCCTCATCTTCATTTTGAAATCAGGTTCTATCTTCCAAAAGATAATGGAGACGAAGAATTTTATGGATTTGTCGGACCTTCTGGAGATCCATTACTTACAGAACCTTCTGCAGGTATTTGGTCATATGGTTATTGGAATCCGAATATTGGATATGGTTTTGGTAATCCTGCAAATCATTTGCATGGTTTATTAACAGGACTTATAGAAGGAAATGAAAAAAAAACTAGTGATTATGAACTTTATCAAAACTATCCGAATCCATTTAATCCAAGTACTACAATAAATTATTCTTTATCCAAAAGTCAGATAGTCGTTCTCGACGTTTTTAATATGCTTGGTAATAAAGTACAAACATTAGTGGATGAGTACCAAAATATTGGTAATTATAATATAAGATTTAATGGAAAAGAATTATCAAGTGGTATATATTTCTATCGTTTAAAAACAAATAATTATTTAAAGACCAAAAAAATGTTGCTTGTAAGATAATAAAGCCTTTATAACCGATTATCACTAATTGTTATAAAGGCTTTTAATATTTAATAATTTTATGATGTTTCCCAGAACTAAATAAACATATCTAAAAAATCACCTGAAAATTCACCAAAATTCGGTTTGTATTGTTCCATTTGGGATTGTAATTCTTCCTTTTCAATATCACCATTTTGAAATTGCTCAACCAAAGCTTTAATTTCTGGTTTCATTTGCTTCATATCTGGCTTCATACCTTTTTGTGGTTTTTCTCTCATTTTAAAACCATTGTCTTTCAATAACTGAATAGATTCTCTTGACGGCTTAAAACCAGCTTCTTTGAGTTCACTCATTAAAGAAACTTTATCTTCATCACTTAGATTTTTCGGGTCATATTTTTCCAATATTTCTTCCATAGATGTACGTTGCGATTCTGATAAAGGTTCATTTGACAATTGTGGAAATTGAGCCATACCACCTTGAATACTTTGAATATCCATTTGTAATTCCTTTTTGGTAAATTAGTTGTTCCGAATAATCGGATTTCCTTATTTGGACAATCTTATTATATGTAAAGTTAAAAATATTATTGAAAAATAATTATTTCATTTAACTCTATGTGATTTGTAGTGTGGGGAAAATTTTTCTGAAATAAAAATTTGCATTTCAAGAAACGATTATTAAAATGATTTATTATAAATATAAAGTTTATAATCAGTTGAATTGCCACGAGTTTCAACTCGTGGATATAAATATTATACTTATAAGGGCTTTAGCCCACCACTTTTTTTAGCCTGAGAGTTTTCCTTATATAGGAATGTAATTTGATATTCTTTCTCCAATACTCTGGATTAAAACCCCTATTGAGTTATGGGGATTTTTGAATCCACGAGATAAATCTCATGGCAATTCAATCTTGCGGTAACTCAATTTTTCAACAATTTAAATAAAAATATGGATTTAAAATAGCAAGGCAGAAAGTCAAAAGCTCAAAACCTAAAGCAATTCACACACTTTCCGCTTTTGGCTT
>JAOZSG010000135.1:6074-8737 GCA_029939785.1 Fidelibacterota bacterium
GCTTTTGGCTTAAAAAACATTTGCAATATCCATTTTAATATTTTATACTAGCACCGCTTTTTAGGTGGATATTTTAGATTGTCGGCAATCTATTTTTTTAATATTTCTAGTAATAATTTTGGGAATTACATTGATGAATTGTGAAGATAGTAATATAATTTCATCAAAAGAATCAAAAATTCCTTATGAAGGTATAAAAATACAATTATCAGAACAAGATGCAGAGATTTTGACTGCTGACCTTGCTTTATCAAAAAGCACAAAAGATGAAAATCTTTGCAGAATTGGTAATGATAGTGATTTATTGAATATCAATAATATTGAAGAAGTACCATTATTGAACATTGCTGTTCCCATTAATATTGATAAATGGGATGGAAAAGAAGCAATAAAAGTTGGTTATGAAGTAATTACTGAAGAAGATACAGAAATAAAAGAAATAACTGTTTATGATAGTGAGTTAAATGAATATGTATTTGCTCAAAACGACCCAAATTTTTCAGTTATTATTATTGGTATTAATGAACGAAGTAATTATAAAAATTATTTTTGTATGAGTGGTTTACTAGGACATATCTATGACAAGACATTTTAAAAAAATTGTAATATTGCTAACAATATTGATTTTAAAACCTTTATTTGCACAAGTCGGGTTTCAAGGCTGGATTCTTGATGCTGATACAGCAGAACCTCTTGAAACTGCTCAGGTAATAGTACTTGATTCTGATATTGGAACTGTTACTGATAAAAGTGGTTATTTTAACATTATTCTTCCAGAAACTGAATTTGACATTGTATTACAAATGAGTGGATATCAATCAGATACAATTAATACAAAAACACTAACAAAAAAATCTAAACAACAATATTATTATTTAGAACGAAAACCTTTTGAGTTTAATCCTGTAACTGTAACTGAATATATAAATAATAATAAAAATGCTCCAATGGCATTAAACCTTGATATTGGTATTATGTCATCACGTTCAGTTCTTGGTGAAGTAGATGTTTTCAGATTGATACAAAATTTACCGGGAGTATCATATACAAATGATTTTTCCGGTTTATTATTTATTCGTGGAAATAACTGGGATCATAATCAAATTACTTTTGATGATGTTCCAATTTTAAATCCATATCATTTTGGTGGTGCATATAGTAGTTTCAATGCAGAATCAGTCAAACAAGTGGAATTTGTTCCGGGGAAATATTCAGCAGAACATGGAGGATATCTAGGAGGACGTATAAATATTGTTCCTAAAACCGGAGATGAAAATCAGGCATATCCAACAAAAATTTCTTTAGGTTTATTATCATCAAAAATTAGTACAGGAAAGAAATTTGGCAATAACTCCTATTTTTTTTCCTATAGAAGAAGTTATCTTGATTTGATTGAAAAAATGGTGTCAGACAATAGTTCTTATTATTTCGCTGATTTTCACGGAGGATATAAATATCAGATCAATAATAAAAACAGTATTAGCTTCCATTATTATTATTATTATTATTCAAAGGATGTCTTTACTAATTTTTTAGAGAAGGATGAGGATGAGATTAAAGGATTAACTCAACCATTCTGGGGTAATAAATTATATAGTTTTAAATGGCAATATACAAATAAACTAAATATTAAAATATTATCTCATATTTATTCGTCAGTAAGCAAAGCATATTCTAATACTACTCATATTGATATAAACAATGAATTAAAAAATTATACCTGGATAGAAAAATTTAATCTTTCAATAAATCAACATAATCTGTGTACTGGTTTTCAATTTCAACTTTTAGACTATGATCATAGTTGGAATATCCAGGATTCAGAAGAGTTATGGAACATAGTACGTCCCCCGGAATCAATATTTTTTGATTATGCTCCTTCAAAATTCAATTTCAATAATAGTACAAAAACCATGTCTCTATTCTTACAAGATGAGTATAAAATTAATAGCAAATTACAGTTTAACTCCGGTCTTAGATTTGGATGGTTTGAATTAGCAGATTATTATTATCTTATTCCATCTTTTCAAATAATCAGGGAATTTTCTAATAATAAAAAAATATTCATAACAATATCTCAACAGGAGCAATATAGATATACTCTTAAAAGTATAACTAATTCAGATTACTTTGCTCCTTTCTCTGCTTATTTTTTCATGAAAGAAAACCAGAAACCCCTCTCTTCACTTAATTTTTCCACAGGCTATCATTGGGATATTCCTGAATTATTTTTATTTCGAATTGAAGCATATGTAAAACAAATGAAAAACATTCCGAAAAAGAGTGAGTATTCTTCCCATGAAATAATATATGATAAATTAAAAGCTTCCGGCATTGATTTTTATATCGATAGATACAAACAAAAAGGAATAAATATTAGTGCTGCATATTCTTTAAGTTATATTAATGTTCTGGAAAATAACAAACAATATCCTGCATCTTACCACAGATTACACAATTTAAAATTAGAGGTCGCATATCGTTCTAAAAAAGGCATACAAATGGGATTTCGTGGAATTTACTTATCGGGATTACCCTATACACCAATTCTTGGAAAATTTCTTGGTGCAGGTACAGATGTTGATGATGGTATATATTGGAGGATTAAAGACCCCTTTAGTTTTAGTGGAGCATTAGGATTGGTCAGAGGCGAAAAAAATTCT
>JAOZSG010000136.1 GCA_029939785.1 Fidelibacterota bacterium
TATTTTAAAAGTAAAAGAAAATGAAGCAGAAAATAAACAAAAACTATTTGATACATCTGAAAACGATCTAAATAAAAAAAATAATCAATTCATTGAAATTCAAAATAAGAGGAATCAATATCAAACCAATGATCTTTTGCAAAATGAACAATTACTGAATCTTGAACATGATATTAAAAGATTGCAAGATGATATTAAAGAAATTTCTGAGAGTTTAATTCGTGGAAATAAGAAAAAGATACAACTTATTGAGGATGAGAAAAAGAGTACTGATAATGTAAAAAAAATTAGTGAAGAATTTTTGAATTTTTCCAGTAGTGATCAGGGAATGGAACAAAATTATAAACAGGTGAATTTAGAATTACATAATTTACAGGAGGAAAAATATAACCTAATTAAGGAACAGGCAGGAAGTGACGCACGATATAATGCTCTACTTGAGAATATTGGCAGAATTAACAGAGAAATTGAAAATATTGATAAACAGGTTATAGAAATAAATGAAAAAATTCATCATTCGGAAACAAATTTAAATCAAAGTAAAAATAACAAAATTACTCTTAATAAAGAATTACAGGAATACAAGGAATTACTAATTGATGATGAAACAAATTATGAGGAATTAAAAACGGAACAATTAAAACTTCAAACTGAGCAACGTCAGATTGAAGTAAGTATCGATAAAATTAATAATAAAATTGAATTTTATTCCGGTATAATTCAGGCTAAAGAAGGGTTTGCACCGGCACTGCATTATATTTTAGATAATCAAAATGAATTTCCCGGAATTCTTGGATCTCTCAGTGATTTAATATCAGTAGATTCAATGTATTATATTGCTGTAGAAGCAGTATTAAATGATATTTCTACTATGATTGTATCAAAAACAAAAAAAGTAGCACTTGATACAATTAAAAAAATTACTGACCTGGATAAGGGGAAAATTTCAATAATACCTTTAGATATAGATTTGGCTGATATTGATGAAATACCGATTGATAATGTACAATTAAAGCCTATAATAAATTTTATTAAATGTGATCCGGAACTTAATAAAATTGTAAAAATACTTTTTGCTAATATTTATTATTGCTCTGATGATAATTTTGATGAATTAACAACATCTGGTATTTTTGATCATATAATTATTGTTTCTGATAAAGGACGTTTGAAAGATCATATAGGAATTTTTATTGGTGGATCTAAAGTTATTGAATCAAATATTTTAATAGGGAGAACAGAAAAGCTAAATGAATTTGAAACGAAATTTGATGATCTTCAGAAAATAAAAACAGGAGTAGATGAACAGTATAAGAAAATTGGAACAGACATTTTATCATCAATAAAAAGTCAGAATCATTTAAAAGTAAAGATAAAAAATATTGAAAAGAACATCATTTCTGTAGATAAGAAAATTGATAATTTCCAACAAAAAAATATTCAATATAATAATATGATAAAATCTTTGAATGAAAAAAAACATCAGGAAAAGGTGGCGTATGGAAATTTTACAGAAAAGTTAAAAAATGAAAATCCTGATAAAGATAAGAGACAAAAGCGATTTTTTATTCTTGAGGAAATGATAGAAAAAAAACAAAATGAAGAATTATTAATAAAAGATAACCTCGATAAATTAACTGAATTAAGACAAAATTTTCGTGTTGAATTATTAAATGAAGAAAATAAAAATAAAAATATAAAGAACGAATTGCAATCAATTGAATATTCGATTAAACAACAAAAACACAGATTAGAAAGTAAAAAAGAGCAGATTGAGAGGGATACTTTACAAAAAACAGATTTGGTTAAGAGTATTGAAATTAATAAGTTGTCCTTGGAGAAAATTTCTAAAGAAACTCAGGCCTTATCAAAAATTGTTGAAGAATTTCGTGTCAAACATCAAAAAATCCGAAAAGAAATTCAGGAATTAAATCAATTACTCTACGCTCAGCGAAAAGATAAAGATATTTTATCAGAAAAGATAAAAACATTAGAACTAAAACAATTAAAATTTATATCAGAAGAGAAAGAGATTCATTCTGTACTATTGGAAAAATATGGAAAAGAAATACCTTCGGAAATTCCGAAAAATTTACCCGAAATAAATAATGTTATGATTCAAATCGAAAAGCTGAAAAAGAAGTTAGAAAGTATTGGCATGGTAAATCTTGCTGTAAAGGATGAATACGAAGAGGAAGCAGAACGGCTAAAGTTTTTAACCGATCAAAGAGATGATTTATTAGAATCAGAAGAAACATTAAGAAATGTTATTGCTCAAATAGATGATATTGCACGTGAGAAATATATGGATGTATTTCATAAGATATGTGATAATTTTAAACAAATATTTAATATATTTTTTAAAGGTGGTACCGCAGATATTCGACTTGTAGGTGATGGTGACCCTTTGGATGCAAATATTGAAATTTTTGCATGTCCGGGTGGAAAAAAAATGTTATCTTTAAGGATGCTATCTGCGGGAGAAAAAACTTTGACAGCAATTGCCCTACTGTTTGGAATTTATCAGGTAAAACCAAGTCCTTTTTGTATTTTGGATGAAGTTGATGCACCTTTAGATGATTCTAATACAAAGCGGTTTACAAAGTTGCTAAAAACATTTGCAGATAAAACACAATTTATAATAATTACACATAATAAAGTGACAATGAGTGAAGCAGATTCGCTATATGGGATTACCATGGGCGAAAAAGGAGTATCACAAATTGTCTCAGTTAAATTAGATTAGGAAGGACTTGTTATGAGTTTTCGAAAATTAATAGTATTAGTTTTGGTGTTGGGATTTTTTGGGACAATTTTTGGTGCAGAATTCGATGTCGATTATGCAACATTTTATGGTGATGAAAATATTTCTGTAGTAGAAATATATCTTCACATGCCCAGAGATTTATTCGAGTTTATTAAAGTGGAAAACCAATTTCAATCTGATATATTCATCAGAACCGCTTTAACCCAAAAAGATTCTGTTGTACAGCTTGATCAATGGAATATTGTGGATAAACTTGCTGATAAATCAATGAATATAAAAGGACAAAAAATTCCGGAAATAAGTACATTACAAGTTAAACCCGGCAATTATAAACTTATCGTTTTTGTAGCAGATATGAATACAAAAGAAAAATATAAATATGAAAAAGAAATAGTAGTTTATGATTATCATTCTGATCAATTGATGATAAGTGATGTTTTACTTGCTTCACAAATGGGAAAAACACAGACTAAAAATAAGTTCAGTAAGTATTTTGGATATGATATGTTACCTAATGCAAGTTTGATATTTGGTGATAATAGTTTGAAAATATTTCCATTTTGTGAGATTTATAATCTTTCCTATAATAAAGACAAAAAAGGTTCATATCAGATTGAATATATGGTGACAGATATAAACGAAAAAGAAATATTATCAGATGGATTCAAAGAAAAAGAAAAACCGGGAAAAACCGCAGTTGAAGTGACTGTTGCAGGTGTTGACTTATCAAAACTTTCCTCGGGATTATATAATTTAAAAATCACTGTTAAAGATGTTGAAACAGGTCAAATAGCTGAAAAGATCAAGCGATTTTATATGTTAAGACAGAAAGATGAAGACTTGCTATCTGAGATTGTGTCTGAGCAAAGTTTAAATTCACTTTCTGAGAAAGAATTGAATGAAAAATTTGGGCCAATGTCATATATCGCAACAAATAATGAAAAAAGACAATTTAAAAAATCAGATATTAATGGTAAACGGAAGATTATTAGTCACTTTTGGGATAATAGAGATCCTGATCCAAGCACAGAATTAAATGAGGCAAAAGTAAATTTTAAAAGACTTGTAAGTCAGTCAGAACAGAAATTTACAAGTGGATTTAGAAAGGGTTGGAAAAGTGATAAAGGAAGAGTTCTGATAAAATATGGTCATCCTGATGATATAGAAATGTTTCCAAGCTCTATAGAATCAAAACCTTATGATATTTGGTATTATCATAATATTGAAGGCGGTGTTGAATTTGTATTCATTGATAAATCCGGTTTTGGAAGCATGGAACTTGTTCACTCCACAGTAAGAAATGAACTACAAGATCCTGACTGGAGAAGATTTTGTAACCAATAGATAAAGGAATAATAGCATCTCTTGAGTATTACATTAAAATTTATTGATCAAATTATAAAAGGGGGTATATCATTGATATTTCCCCCTATTTGTATTGGTTGTGATGAAAAACTGGATAATTTGAATGAAGTTTTTTGTGAAAAATGTTGGAATAGTTTAATTCCTCTTAAGCAAGATTTTATTGATAAAAAGACCATCCCTGATAATTTGGAATTTGTTTTAGCAATTTGGTTATTTGATGATTTATTTCAAAAAATAATACACACACTTAAATATCAAATGCACCCATCTATAGGAAGTAAAATGGGAAAATTAATTGGGGAAAAACTTTTTATTGATTTTGAATTGTATAAAAAAAATACTGTAATAATCCCTATTCCTTTGCACCCAATAAAATTAAGAGAAAGAGGATATAATCAGGCAGAATTGATAGGTAAATCAATATCGATTGCAACAAGTATCCCAATTTTGGATATACTAAAAAGGAAAAAAATTACTAAGACACAAACAAAAATGAATCGAGAACAAAGAATGAAAAATATGGAAAATGCTTTTGATATTAATATTACAATAAATTCAAATATTTCCCGAGCAATTTTAGTTGATGATGTTTTTACAACAGGTGCAACAATGAATTGTGCTGCAAAAGTTCTGAAGAAAAATGGCATAAAAGAAGTTATTGGTTTGGCTGCTGCAATGCCGGAATAATATTTTCCTATGTTTATAAATTATTTACTTGAAAAAAATATTTGAAAAAATTAATATTAGGGTCGGAAAAAATTAATAAAAAGAAGGTGAAAAATGGGACGTTTAACTATTGATGATTTAAATGTAAAAGGTAAAAAAGTATTAATGCGTGTTGATTTTAATGTACCTCTCGACAGTGAACAGAATATTACAGATGATTTTCGCATTCGTTCTGCGATGCCGAGTATTAAAAAACTTGTTGAAGGTGGAGCAAAAGTTATTTTAGTATCACATTTAGGCAGACCAAAAGGCGAAAAGAAACCAGAATTTAGTTTAAAACCAATCGCAGCAAGATTATCAGAAGATCTTGAACACGTAGCATTTGTTCCTGATTGTATCGGAAAAGAAGTTGAAAAAGTTGTTAATTCACTCCAGAATGGTGCAGTTGTATTATTAGAGAATCTTCGATATTATACTGAAGAAAAGAAAAATGATGCTGAGTTTTCAAAAAAATTAGCCAATCTTGCAGATATTTATGTAAATGATGCTTTTGGAACAAGTCATCGGGCACATGCTTCTATGGCAGGTGCAGCAGAATTATTTGACCAAAGAGCTGCCGGATATTTATTGGAGAAGGAATTACATTTTTTAGGTGATTATTTGAATACACCTGAAAAACCATATACTGCAATTTTAGGTGGAGCAAAAGTTACCGGAAAAATAGATATTATTAAAAAATTAATGCCAAAAGTTCAAAATTTGATAATCGGTGGTGGAATGAGTTTTACATTCCTTAAAGCAAAAGGTTATGAAATTGGTAATTCTTTGGTTGAAGAAGATAAATTAGAACTTGCTAAAGAAATTATGGCAGATGCTGAAAAGATGGGTTGTAAATTATTATTACCTGTTGATGCGGTTATCGCATCTGAAGTAGATGAGAAAGCAAGTACAATAGTTGTAGATATGGAAAATTTTCCAAAAGGGAAAATTGGTTTAGACATATCTGATAAGACAATCGAGATATTTGGAAAAGTATTGGATGAGAGTAAAACTGTACTTTGGAATGGACCAATGGGAGTATTTGAAATAGATAAGTTTGCCAAGGGAACAGAATTTATTGCAAAGAAACTTGCGGAAATAACAGAAAAAGGAGCAGTAACAGTTATCGGTGGTGGTGATTCTGCTGCTGCAATCAAAAAATTTGGTTTATCAGACAAAGTTACTCATGTCTCAACAGGCGGTGGAGCATCATTGGAAATGATAGCCGGTGAAGAACTCATTCCTGTTAACTTAATTTCAATAAAAGAATAAAGGAATCTATTATGGCACAAAAAATTGTAGCGGCTAACTGGAAAATGAACAAGACTTTACAAGAGTCAATTGATTTTAGTAAAGAATTTGCGAAAAATATATTGAATCTCAAAAAGACAGGCGTTATATTATGCCCGCCTTTTATATCGCTATTTAACATAAATGAAATTTTAAAAAATACTCCAGCCAAGATTGGCGGACAAAACATGCATTTTGCAGAATCTGGTGCTTATACAAGTGAAATTTCAGCTTCAATGCTGAAATCAGTAAACTGCGATTACGTAATTCTAGGACATTCAGAAAGACGTCATGATTTCAATGAGACAAATGAGTTTATAAAAAAGAAAATTGATACAGCTCTTGCAAAAGGTTTGAAACCAATTATTTGTCTTGGCGAAAAATTAGAAGAAAGAGAATCTGAGAAAACAAAAGATGTTGTTAAAAAACAATATGACTCAGCTTTTGAAGGAATCTCCACAGAAGAAGTAAAAAATTGCATAATTGCCTATGAACCAGTTTGGGCTATCGGTACAGGTCTTACAGCCACACCAGAACAAGCATCTGAAGTACATACTTACATCAGGTCATTATTAATTGAACAGTATGATGCAGAAACTGCAGATTCTATTACTATTCAGTATGGCGGAAGCGTGAAACCTGCAAATGCAGAAGAATTAATTAAGTCTGCTGATATTGATGGTTTCCTTATTGGAGGAGCTAGTTTAAAAGTTGATTCATTTACGGAAATAATTAATATTGTAGAAGAAGTAATTAATTAGGAGATCTTGTGTATTTATTCTTTATAATAATTCATTTAATAATTTGTTTTTTCTTAATCCTGTCGATTTTGTTTCAGGCCAGTAAGGGTGGGGCTTTATCCGGTACATTCGGAGGAGGTCAAAGTGGTTCTCTTTTTGGTAATAGGGGAACAGCTACTTTGTTATCAAAATTTAGTAGTTATCTTGCTGTTGCATTTTTTGTTGTTACTATATTGATCAGTCTTCTATCTACACCAGGTGGTACTGCTTCAGAAAGTATCATAAAAAAAGAAGCAAACAGAACAACTGTTCCGGCAGCAGAATTACCGACACCGGAAGAACAAAGTAATACTGTAACTCCTGAATAAAAGCAGGAGTTTTATAGTTTTTTTCCAGCCGAGGTGGTGGAACTGGTAGACACGCATGGTTGAGGGCCATGTGGGCACTTTGCCTGTACGGGTTCGACTCCCGTCTTCGGCACTAAATAATTTGGTGATAAAAATAAAATTCAAGGGGACGTTATGATGAAAATTAATTCTGGAACTATCATCCTGAAAATTTTTGCTATATTAATTGTAGTATCTAATTTTTTACTGGCAGATGATTTAGCAGAAGCAAATAAATTATTTGAAAGTGGCAATTATTCTGAATCGTTAGAATTGGTTCAGTCTGTTATTGAAAGTAGCCCGGGAAATGCAAATGCATTATTTCTTATGGGTAAAATATACTTTAAAACAGGTGATTTAGAAAAAGCGAGAGAAAACATTGATAATGCTATCAAATTAGATAGATCAAACAATGAATATCGTGAAGTTCGTAATAATATGTCAACATTTGTAAGTAAACTTACTGAAGCTTCAAGATTATTTAAAAATGGAGCTTACGAAGAAGCTAAAAATAAATATGAAGAAATTATTGGTGAAAATGCAAATTTTGTAGATGCATATTTCCATTTGGGTAGAACTCAAATGGCTCTTGGTGAAGTAGCGGCCGCTGCTATTAATCTAAAAAAAGCAATAGAAATGAAACCTGATGATGAAAAATATAGTAAACAATATAATGGTTTTGTACAAAAAAGTCTTCATGATGGCAACGAACTTTTAAAACGCAAAAATTATAAACAGGCTATTGTTAAGTTTAATCAGGCTATTTCTTTAGATCCTACTCAATATTTCGCATATTATTTCAAATCTCAGATATTTTTAGCAGAAAGAAAATATTCAGAAGCAATGGATAATATCACTAAAACTATTGAAATAAAACCAGATTATATCAAGGCATATCTTGTAAAAGGCAATATCTATATTAAAATGAACGAATTGGATAATGCTCTTGATACTTATGCAAAAGCTTTAAAAATTAATCCTGATTATCTAAATGCATGGGATAAAATTGGATTTTTGAATTATAAAATGAAAAAATATGAAGAAGCCATTCCTGCATATAATAAAGTAATCAAGTTGAAACCGGGTTATTCAAAACCTTATGCAAATCTTGGTGCGATTTATATTGAACAAAAAAATTATGACCTTGCAGTAAAAAATCTAAAAAAAGCTTCTGAAATTAATAAAAAAGATTATACAAGTTGTTATAGATTAGCACAGGCATATAATGAAATAGATAATGCTGCTGAAGCAAGAAATGCTGCAAAAAGTGCTCTTCAAATAAAACCAAACTGGGCACCAGTATTATTTGAGTTAGGTGTTGCTGAAAGAAGATTAGGGAATAAATCTGCAGCAAGACAAGCATTTATGCAGGCTGCGAAAGATTCAAAATGGAAAAAAGCAGCAGAATATGAATTAGAATCTGTTAAATAAACAGATCTTTCTATATTTAAAAAAGGGTGGAATTTTTCCACCCTTTTTTT
>JAOZSG010000137.1:0-6280 GCA_029939785.1 Fidelibacterota bacterium
AATACATCTTCCGCAACCTGTGCATAGATAATCTCCATTATTATCCATGAAATATTTAAATTTATGCATAAATCTCTGACGAAATCTTTCTTTTGATATAGCTCTTGGATTATGACCTGATGCTTCCATTGTAAAATCTGGAAACATACATGAATCCCATAATCGGATACGTTTTCCATTTTTTGCTTTGCCTTCATCCTGAACGTCAAAACAATGACAGGTTGGACAAACAAATGTACATGCACCACAGTTGATACATTTCGCACTTAGTTCATCCCAAATGGATTCACTCCAAATTTTGTCTATTTTTTTGTCTAACAACTCAAGATCGACTTTTTTTCTCAGCATACTTTCAGACATGGCTTTTACTATATCAATATTCTGGATATCTTTTTCTGTAGCATCTTCATAATCTTGTAATTTTGATAAAAAATCATTGCCTTTATCAGAAATTCCATTGAGCAAAAATGCTTCTTCTGTATTAATTACAAAAACATCTGAACCAGTAGTATCAAAAGGACCACAACCGACCCAGTTACAAAAACAGGTTGAAACCGGTTCATTACATCCATGAGTAAATACAACTGCATCATCATATTTTGATTTCCAGTATGGATCTTCAAAATTTTCATCACCCGGTTTTTGTTTTGCTCTGCCAAATATTTTATCAATTAAAGTAAAACTTTTTGCATCACATGGTCTCACTCCCCACAAAGCAAAAGATTTTTCTTTTTCAGCCACCTGAACTTTATTCTCTTTATAATTAAAAAGAATTTCAGTTTGTGGAAAAAATATTTCTTTTGGAGTTTTATTTGTATTCTGGATTATATTGATTTCCTTTACTGACTCAACTTGTCTGAATGCAGATCCAACACCTTTTCCAGTAGGAGCAAAAACGATGAAATCCTTTTTTAGAATTTCCAAAAATTTATCAAAACTTCCCTTTTCAATTCTAATCATATCCTTTTTACCCCATTATGAAATCTTGTTTTTCATTTTCACAATATGCTGCCATAGCAGGTTTTTCGTTAATGTCAATTCCCGCAGTATAGTCAAATCGTTCACGAATTTCTTTTGTAATTTTTTTATTGAGTAATAATAAATCTATTCCCTCAGGACAGGCTCTTGCACATGCTCCACATTCGACACATCTGCCAGCTACATGTAAATTTCTGATAAGATGAAATATTATAGTATCTGTTATTTCTGGTGATTTACCAATCCATTGAGGATCATTCTGATCAACAAAACAGGTATTGCAATAACATGAAGGACATACATTTCTGCAAGCATAACATCTTACACATTTTGAATATTCTTTATTTATTGTTGCCCATCTTTTATCCAATGAGAGTTTCTCAAAATCATTGACATTTTTAAATTCATCTTTAGTTTTATCTTCTGATCTTGGAGTTCCTATAAATTCATCAAATTCAGGTGCATCTGGATAAGTACATGATAAACAGGAATCACTTAATACTTCAATTTTATTAATAGATAATTCAAAATCACGACCTTTTACAAAAACTTTATTACCATCACATCTATATTCTAACACTTCACGATTATCAGTTTTTTCTAAGACTTTTTTCTTGTCAATTACACCATTGCAAGGTACACCTACAATTACAATATTTTCTCTTTTAACCTGCTGTTCAACACAATAGAGAACCAATGAACGTGCATCACAGCCTTTTACTACAATCCCGATTTTTTTATTATCTTTTGATAATCTACGTTTGTCTTTTGTCAAATAGACAGCAAGATTATTCTGACAAGTTTCATCAAAAATGAGTTTATTTATATCTTCCGGATTGTTTATAAATAATGGCGATGAGGACATTGGGAGAGAACCTTTTTCCCATCCAATAACCAAATCCACTTTTTTATCATCAAATAATTGTTTGATTTTCCCCTGTAATTCCTTCACTATCATACTCCCTTAACCAGTTTTTTAATAGGGCCGATTTTTTTGATATCATTAGTAACTTTGGTCACAACATCAGCAAATCTTTCACCTTCACCAGCAGATACCCACGAAAATTGTAAACGATCAGGTTCAATTCCAATAAATTCCATCATAGGTTTCATCATAGCAAATTTTCTTCTGGCAAAATAATTACCTGAAAGATAATGACAATCACCCGGATGACATCCAGAAACAAGCACGCCATCATAACCGGTCTGTAAAGCTTTCATAATAAATAAAGGATCAACTCGCCCTGAACAAGGAATTCGTACAACTCTAATATTTGGCGGATATTGAAGTCTGGAAACTCCTGCCAGGTCTGCTCCGGCATAAGAGCACCAATTACATAAAATTGCTAATATTTTTGGTTGCCATGTCATATTTTATTTCTCCTGAATAGAATCTTTAAAAATTCATAATTTTATCTGCGTCAACTGACCACTGCACAAATTGCTTCATTGTGCTGATTTCAACTCCTTCAATAAGCGGAATATTTGCAATTCCCCTGGCTTGAGAACAACCACCACAGGCTTTGACTTCTCCACCTTTTTTTATAACCGACTTAACCATTCTTTCGATATTGTAATATCCATCTGGAGTTGATTGATTTGGAATTGCACAACCTACAGCATCAGCCATTAAAAACACATTGACTTGTACATCTTTGTGATCTTTTTGTAATGTCATTGCAAAACGTAATGCATTATATGCTTTTTCTGTTCCATAAGGTGCATCATTTATTACTACTAAAATATTCATAATTTCTCCTGATTATGTTAATTCTAATGATTCAAATATTGAATGCAATTGTTTATTGCTAAATCCTCGAAGATCCAATGCACCACTTCTGCAGGAAGCAACACAGGCACCACAGCCTTTGCAAAGTGCATCATTTACTATTACAACCTGTTCTTCTGGATCAATTTCCAATGCTGCATAAGCACAAACATCTACACAAAATCCACAACCTGAGCATTTACTAACATCAACCTCTGAAATCGTACCTTCTGCAAGAATTGAGTTCTTTGATAAAAAGGTCAATGCACGACTTGATGCAGCTTTTGCCTGAGCCAGACTTTCGTCTATATCCTTTGGACTATGAGCAAGTCCACAAACAAATACCCCATCCGTAGCAAAATCACTTGGACGAAGTTTTACATGAGCTTCCAAAAACATTCCATCAGAATTCAATGGAATTTTCAACATTTTTGCAAGCACTTCATTTTCTTCCGGAGCATCAATAGCAGTTGATAACACTACTAAATCAGCATCAATTATCATTTCTCTGTCCAAAATCTGATCAAACACATTAACATTTAATTTGCTATCAACATCTGTTGAATCTATCAATTCTACCACAGGTTTATTATCAACAGTATATCTTATAAAAACTGTTCCTTTATCTCTAAGATCTGTATAATATTTTTCACGGAAACCATAAGTTCTCATATCACGATAACAAACATAGATATTTACATTTTGCCTGATTTTTTTCAGTTCCAAACCATTTTTTACAGCTTTTGTACAACATACTCGACTGCAATACATTCTGCCTTCTTCTCTGGAACCTACGCATTGAATTACTACAACATTTTTCAATCTACCATGAGGAAAATCTTTGTCCTGTAGCATTCTTTCAAATTCTACTTGTGTAATTACTCTTGTAGATTTTCCATATTGGTATTCTTTGGTTTTATGTTCATTTCCACCGGTAGCCACAATGACGGCACCATGCTCAAACCGGCTTTCTTCTTTTGTTTCAAGATCAGTAATTAATGTTTTAAAATTACCGACATAACCATTTATTTCTTCAATTTTTGAATTTGTAAATAGTTGAATATTTTTATGTTCTTTTACATTGTTGATTGTATCAAGTAATAATTTTTGTGGATCTTTACCATCAGGTTGAAAAAAGATATTTCTAAGATTGCCACCTAATAGTTTTTCTCTTTCTACAAGATAAACCTGGTTTCCTGCATCAGCCAAAGAAAGGGCAGAAGTCATTCCAGAAAGTCCACCACCAACAATTAGTGCTTTCGGATCAATCCCAATAGGAAGTCTTTGTAATGGTGTCAGTTCTCTCGCTTTTGCCACACCCATTTCAACCAAATCTTTTGATTTTGCGGTGGCAAGTTCCGGTTCATGCATGTGTGCCCATGAACATTGATCACGAATATTTGCCATTTCAAATAAATATGGATTCAATCCAGCCTCAGCGATTGTATCTCTGAATAATGGTTCATGTGTCCTTGGAGTACAAGCCGCAACTACGATTCTGTTTAAATCATGTTCTTTGATTCTACTTTTTATTAAATCAAGATAATCCTGAGAACAGGCATACATTACATCTTCAGAATGTTCTACGTTTGGTAAAGTTTTAGCATATTTTGCAACATCTTTTACATCTACGACTCCGGCAATATTAATTCCGCAATGACAGATAAATGTTCCAACTCGAGGACGTTCACCTTCAACATTTTTCTCTTTGGAAGGATCGCCAACTGCAACATCATATCTACCAACATCAAGACACTTTACTGCATTTGCCACAGCACCAGAAGCTGCAACCACAGATTCAGGAATATCCTTCGGTCCGTTCATACCACCACAAACATATACTCCATCACGTGAAGTTTGTAAAGGAGTAAAAGCGTCAGATCTGCAGAAATTAAATTCATTCAGATTTATATCAATGTTTTCTGCAAGTTTCAATATGTTTTTACGAGGTTCCAAACCAATACCAAGGATTACCATATCAAAATTCTTATAAAGAATCTCACCATTTTCCAAGGTATATTTTAATTTTAGGCTACCATCAGGAAGTTCAGATATTTCAGAAACTTTTGATCTAATAAAATCTACACCATACTGATTTTTCGCTTTTTCATAATATTTATCAAAATCTTTTCCAAAGGCACGGATATCCATATAAAATACTGTTGGTTCCAAACCTTTTATATGCTCTTTTGCAATAATTGATTGTTTGATTGTAAACATACAACAAGCAGACGAACAATAGTTTTTGTCAATACTTTCATCTCTTGAACCTACACATTGAATAAAGCCAATACTTTTGGGTTCTTTTTTATCTGAGGCACGTACTACATGTCCACCAAGTGGTCCTGATGCAGACAACATTCTTTCAAATTCCAAAGATGTAACTACATTTTTATATCTCTTATATCCAAAATGACCAAATCCGAAAGGATTAAATGCATCAATACCTGTTGATAAAATTACAGCACCTACATTGAGTTCAATCAATTTATCTTTATCATCATAATTGATTGCATTTGGTTCACAAACTTTTTCACAAATTTTACAAACACCTTTTGTAAGATAGAGACATTTATCCTTGTCAATTGTATATTCTGCTGGAATACTTTGGAGAAAATATCTTGAAATTGCTTTGCGTTTCCTTAGTCCCATATCAAATTCATCATCAATTTTTACAGGACATTTTTCTTCACAAAGTCCGCAAGCAACACATTTTTCAGGATCTACAAATTTTGCTTCTTCAAGTATTTTGCATGTAAAATTTCCAGGATCACCTTCGATATTTTCAAGTGTTGATTTTGTATGAAGAGTAATATTCGGATGTCTTGCACATTCACTCATTTTTGGGGACAAAATACACATTGAACAATCATTAGTTGGAAAAGTCTTATCCAACTGCGGCATTCTTCCACCGATTGTAGGAGTATCTTCTATCAGATGTACATCCAATCCCATTTCAGCAAGATCCAGCGAAGCTTGTATGCCGGCAATTCCTGCTCCAACAACTAAAACGGATTTATTTTTTTTATCCATGTATTATTCCTTAGATTACATTTAACCACGAATGGACACTAATGAACACGAATAAATACCAATATTAAAATTAAATTCGTGTTTATTGGCGTGTATTCGTAGTTTCATAATTCTCTCTTATAAAAACATATTATTCTTTGTATCGTTAGGACCAATATTATTAATAGTTTCTGTAAATTCATTTGCTACTTTAGCAAACTTTACACCCTCTGAAGCTGATATCCATGACAATCTGAATCTTTCACTTTTTAATCCCAACGAATCAAAGATTGTTTTCAAAATCATAAATCTTCGACGTGTATAATAATTGCCAGTTTCATAATGACAATCGCCAGGGTGACATCCGCCAATTAATACACCATCAGCACCTTTAAGATAAGCCTTCAATAAAAATACAGGATCTATTCGGCTGGAGCATAATACTCTCAGAGCCATTATCGAAGTGGGATATTCTAGTCTTCCTGTTCCTGCCAAATCTGCTCCGGTATATGTACACCATTT
>JAOZSG010000137.1:6380-8709 GCA_029939785.1 Fidelibacterota bacterium
TTTTATTATTATTAGCGTTTATTCGCGTTATCTGCGGGCTTATATTTCTTTTATTTATATTCATTTTATTCACCAACTTCAGGGAATTCCTGTTCTTTTATTATCATTACAGGTATAACTTCTTCCACATCTCTACCAGGAACAAAATCAAATATTTTTGCTACATCTTCACCGGTTTTTTTGAAAATAGTTGATACCGGGATACCAGCAGGACAAACATCTTCACATTGGCCACAACCAACACAGGAAAAACTCATGTGATTTAACCTACCTAACTGAAAGAAAATTGTATCAGGTGGCAATCTAAGTGCATGTTTTTGCGATAATTCATTTTCCATTAAATCAGTATTATAATCAAAATTAGATGATTCAAAATCACAAAGCACGCAATAACAGATCGGACAAACTCTACTACAACCATGACACCCAATACATTTACCAAAAGTATCAACCAGATCATCTAATCCCTCTTTTGTTGTTGAAACTGTTTTGAAAAGTATTTCTTTCTCTGCTGTCCTTTTTCCAAGTATTTCAGCCATGATTTTTGAATCGAGATCTGATTCTATGATTTCGCATTTAAAATCTTTGGACATTTTAACTGCTTCTTCACTATTCATAATTAAACTGCAATCAGAATCCACCTCATTATTCCCAAAAATTGGAATAGTAATATCAGCAGTCATTGGAATAAAAATTTCACATGCCTTACATGTTGGTCTTACAGAATCAGGAGTATCAGTTCCTTTGATTACCTCAAAATAGTCTGTAACTAATTTTTCATTTGCATCACTTTGAAAAGTATTAAGAGGAATAACACCACCACAGGTATAAGATATTGTTAAAACATTATCAAGTGAACCTTGTGCACGTTTTACTCGTTCTACAAATCCTCGTAATTCACATGGTTTGATTATAGCAGCAATTGGTTTTGTAGTCGGAGTCAGTGATGATAAAATCTGTGATGCATTTACAGGCATTACCGGTGCAAACGGTTCAGCAGTTTCAATAAGTTCCTTTGGATCTGTGATAAATCCATAATCACAAATACCATTTTCATTTATTTTTCGTAAAGTTAAAACTCCACTTATTTTATCATTCACAAGTAAGTGTTCCAGAAATTCCAGTAAACCTTGTTTTGTACTTTTTTCTATTTTAATTACTTTATTCATGTTGGCCTCCGTGAGGTTCAGCATTTTTCACAATTTTATGAATTTTTTCCAATTCATCCTGCTCATATACTTTCAATGGTATTGCTTCACTCGCACTATCTCCGGCATTGTATTCAAAAGTATCCTGGGTTTGTGAGCCAACATAAGAGAATATTTTACCAACAGGAATATCAACAGGACATGCATCCATACATTGACCACATGATACACAGGAGAGACTCATATGTGACATTCTTCCAACCTGAAACATGACTTTATCTCTTGGGAATGCAATTCCGCCTCTTTGTTCAGCTTTTGCTTGTAGATAATCAGCAGTTTGTTTTGAAGTTGCTGAATCAAAATAACATTGACGACAATAACATATCGGGCAGGCACTTTGACAATTATGGCAGCCTATACATTTTTCATAAGTTTTGAGCAGAGCATCTAAACCTTCTACAGTGGGCTGAACTTCTTCATATATTCTTGCTTTATTTTGAGATTTTATTTCTTTAATTTTAGTAATAGTATTATTCCATTCAGTCAAATTCTCGGTAGTAGATAAATCTAATTTATCCAATGCAGATTGTCCTTTTTCTGAATTTGGAATAAGATATATATCATCTGTTCCAGCAAATCCAAAATGTAAATCAGAAGCAACATTTGAAAAATCTACACACATTTCACAAACATCTTTCATCTTATCACTTTCAAAATTCTTTTCAGAAAGAGCAGTTTGAAAAATATCTTCCATTTGGTCTGGTAAATTATTGTAACCGCTCATTGGTACTGCACCTGGGCAATCATAACTGATAAGTGTAATTTTATCAAGATTAACCTGATTCAATTTGGTTAATTCAATAGTGGCTCTGATTTCACAAGGTCTCATTATTGTAGCAATGTTCAATATTCCATTACCTTTTCTTGTGAGTGATTTCAATGCTTTCGCTCCCTGAACCGGCATAACTGGTGGAATTGGATTTGATTGATCAATTATAGATATATCATCCATCAAAATCCATGCATAGGAATCACCAGCCGGCACTCGTATTGGCAAAATAACAGCATCGAATACACCTTTTTCAAGACTCTTCTTTAGAAACTCTCGCATTTGATTTTGCAATCCAGTTTCTGATAAAATTTTAACTCCCTTTTTTGTCATCTATTTCTCCTTGAAGGAT
>JAOZSG010000138.1 GCA_029939785.1 Fidelibacterota bacterium
GATTATCAAATAATAAGGATATAACAATATTGTCAATTATTCATTTTGCAAAGAATTTTCATTCTATAACTTAAGACTTATGATATTTTTGTAGGACAACTTTGTAAAGTTATCCTACAAAAAAGAAAATTTGCTATTGATATGTAGCAGGAATAAATTTGACGGGTGACTCGAAAGGAATTACGATGAAAAAAATAAAAGAAGAAGCACTTAATGCAATTTCCACATTACCGGATGATGCAGAAATAAATGATATTATGTACAGACTATTTGTAATTGACCAGATAGACAAAGGTCTTAATGATATAGAAAAAGGTAATGTAATTTCGGTTGAAGAATTAGAAAAAGAAATTGAAAAATGGTAATATTTTCCAATAATGCAAAAAGACATCTCAGGCAAATACATGATTATATAAAAAATTGATAACATTTACAGCTCGTTTCCAAATCCAAAGCCCTCTTAGAAAACGTACTGGCGGTATACCCTATCTGATTCCGGTTTTTTGTCTCAACTGTGAGATAATCATCCCTAAAAGCATTAGTCCGGTGCCAATCATTCCACGTAATGATAGTAATTCTCCTAACATTAACCAACCACCAATTACAGCAAAAACCGACTCCAGGCTCAGGATAATAGCTGCATTGGATGGATGTGCATTTTTTTGGGCAATAACCTGAAAAGTATATGCAATACCTACTGAAAAAAAACCTGCATAAGCAATTGGAATATAGGCATTTATTATAGCTTGAAAATTTATTGTTTCAAAAATAAAAGCAAATATCAAGCTTAAAATTGAGCATGAAAAAAATTGAATAACAGAAATTTCTAATGAGTCAAACTTACCGGCCATATCAATAATTTGAACATGTGAAGCCCAAAAGAATGCTCCTGCAAATACCAGCAAATCACCTTTTTCTATTTTTAAACCTGTTTTTACAGACAATAAATACAGTCCAAATATTGCCAACGAAGCTCCAATCCATGTATTTCTGTTAGTTGGCTTTCCCAAAAATAACCCAATAATAGGTACAATAACAACATAAAGTCCTGTGATAAATCCGGCTTTGCCGGCAGTAGTAAAAATCAAGCCAAACTGTTGAAATGTAGAGCCTGCGAAAATAAATAATCCGGCTATTCCACCATAGATAAATAATTTAGAATAATTTGTAGATTTTTCTATTATTGATTTGTCTTTTCGTTTTCTGTTAAAATAGATAAATGGGAGTAATGAAAAACCGCCAAGACCAAATCTGATACCATTAAACAAAAACGGACCTATATAATCCATTCCAACACGCTGTGCAACAAATGCAAAGCCCCAGATGATGGAAGTAATTAAAAGTAAAAAATTTGCTCTTGTTGTATTATTTGCCATATAATTTCCTGTATTTTTTATTAGACAGGATTAACAGGATTTACGGGATAACTATTTTATTATCCTATTTATCATATTAATCCTGTCAAAATTTTTTACTTCATTATTTTATACTCGCCAGCTGGCGGATAACACTACCTTTATTTATTGTCATTGAGTCATTGTATGAGTACTTGAACTGACTCAGCATCCGGTATCGAATATCAAGTATCTGGAAATTTAGAAAGGAGTTGGAGGTTCTACTCTTGCTTTTACAAAAAAGGTTAGAGTATCTCCGTTTGGGAAAAAGTCAATAAAAAATTTAATTATGATTCTAATAAATTTAGATATTATTACTTGATTCTTATTTTTAGGACTTTTTACTTTAGAGTAAAAAATAAGATTGAATAATATATTCTCCTTATAAATTAATTTGTTTTGGATGATTTTTTTCCTATAGGTAAAATTTATTGTTAAAATAATAACATAAATACCACTAATAATTAAAATTAATTCTTGTAAAAACATAAGTATTAGGTAATGGAAATAAAAGTTCCAATATTTATTCAAGAATTCACTTTCAAAAATGATCAAATAATCTAAGAGAATTAATGGATTTTGCCAAGAAAAGGATTATGTTATATTTTTAACTATTTTTTTTTATATTACTCATACAAAAAAAATATAAAAAAAGGGATAATATGTTATTAGACAATAAACCATATACTTTTGATAGAACTGTAAGAATTATTTTAGGAGCAGGACTTTTATTTATTATAATTTGGCTTTTAGACTTTTTAAGCAGTGTTTTGATTCCTTTTGTAATTGCATTGCTTATTGCTTATTTAATTAATCCTTTTGTGATTTTATTAAATAAAAAAATTCAGAATCATCTTATTTGTATCTTATTATCTTTATTATTTTACATTTCAACATTAACATTAATTGGCTGGTTAATCTTTCCTTTGGTTATAAATCAGTTTGTAGAAATGAGTGAGTTACTTACAGGTTTGATAAAAAATTCTAATCTTACTTCTCAAGCCACAGAAAGACTTCCAAAAGAAATTTGGGATCCATTAAGGAATTTTCTTATTTCGACAGATTTGAAAGAATTATTACAGACAGAAAATTTTTGGACATTATTACAGAGTATTTCTTCAAAGTTACTACCCGGTGTATTGGGAGTTGTATCAGGAACTACAAATTTAATTATAGGAATATTAGGTATTGCAGTTATAATGCTTTACATCATTTTTATCTTAATTGATTTTCAAAAAATCAGTAAAGGCTGGCAAAATTTATTGCCACATAAATATAAAGATTCTATAATTGGTTTTGTTGAAGAATTTAACAAAGGGATGAAACGATATTTTCGGGGACAGTCTGTTGTCGCCGGGACTGTAGGAATATTGTTTGCTATCGGATTCACAATAATCAATTTACCTTTAGGTATAATTTTGGGCTTGTTCATAGGATTGTTAAATATGGTTCCATATTTACAAACTCTTGGTTTAATTCCAGCATACTTGTTTGCAATTCTTCATGCAATTGATACTGGTAATAGTTTTTGGTTTGCAATAATGCTTGTTACTGTTGTATTTGTAATAGTTCAAACTTTTCAGGATGTATTTCTTGTACCCAAAATTATGGGAAAAGTAACCGGATTAAGTCCTGCAATGATATTATTATCTCTTTCAATTTGGGGTAAATTACTAGGTTTGTTTGGATTGATTATAGCTTTGCCAATGACTGTATTATTACTCGCATATTATAAAAGATTTCTTGATGCTGAAGTTCAAATGACAAATAACAAATAAATTCCAAAACCCAAAACTTAAAAACCAAACAAAATCAGCAATAATTTATTGCACAAAATAACAGAAATAAACAAATTTCCAGCAACCAGCAACCAGCAACCAGCAACCAGCAACCAGCAACCAGTATCAAATAACCAATGATTTCCAAAATAAAATAGAAGAACTCACGCAAGGAGAATTTTTGAAAGCGTGAGTTCTTGGTCGTACCTAATTTGTGTCGTATAAATTGGGCGTTACATCTATTGAATTAGGGATAATACAATTTGCGGTGCAGAGTTTGCTTGTGTCAAGGCTGACACCGATGTTTGTTGTAATATTTGAAGTTTTACAAGTTCCATTTGTTCTTCTGCAAAATCAGCATCCTCAACACTCGATCTTACAGATTCCGTATTCGTAATCTGAGTGCTTAATGCTTTTTGTTTTTGTTGAAGTCTTACTTTTATTTCTCCTACATCTTGCACATATGTAGCTATTAAATCTATTGCATTATCAGCTGAAACTATTGCTGTTTTAGCATCTGTAACATTTGTCAAATCAATAGAATTAACTCCAAGTGAAGCGGAATCAGATGAAATAAGAGAGACAGACAGTTCATCGTCAAACTGTTCACCAGTATGGAAGTTACCTGAAAATGTGCCATCAATTAATCGAGTATCATTGAATGTAGTATCATCTACAATTTCTTCCAGTTCTTCAATTAACGCATGAACCTGATTATCAAGTGCAGTTCTTTGAGGTAAAGAAAAGGCCATATCTGATGCTTGTGTTGCTTTTTCTTTAATTGTTTGAAGAATTTCTACAATACTTGTATAGCCACCTTCTGCTATATTCATTATACTATCAGCATTCTGAACATTTTGTAATGCTACACTTAACCCTCTACGTCTTCTTTCCAATGACCTTGCCAAATGGTATCCGGCTGGATCATCGCCTGCTTCGTTTATTCTTTTTCCTGTTGCAAGTCTGTAGGAATGTACACCTAATCTGTCGTTCACTTCAATTAAAGCACGGCTTGTTCTCATTGCTTGCACATTTGAATATATTCTTAATAAATCACTCATGACATCCTCCTTGATTTTATTTGCGATAACGCCCTATCGCTTTTGTTCATTTTTTTTGTTTACAAAAAACTTTTTTTTACTGACACAGATAATATCGGATAGTTTATAATAATCTTTAATAAAATTTACTATTATTTATGATTATACATTAAAATACAATAAAATACGATAATTGATAATTGTATATTTTCATATTTAACAATAGTTTATAGTTGAATAAAAATATTATAAATAAATGGATATTTTTTTAAATAAAAACACAAAAAGGAAGTTTTTATATACAAAACAGCAATGGACACAATCATTTTATTACTAAAAATTATAGATTTAGTTAGTCCGGGAAAATTTTAGACTCTTGAAAATATTGTGAAGTTTAGATATCAATTTTGATTATTTTACAAATCTGATAATAATATTTTGTAATAAATTACCTAATACATTATAATATAGCTTATTAAAATGAGGCTTAAAAATAGTATGCTTGAGATAAATACTTAAAATTTAAATATTCTAAAAAGATAATAATTAGAAATTATTTGACTTTCAGACAATTGATATTTAAAGTAATACTAACAGTTAAAATGAAAGGACAATAAGATGAAAAAATTTAATATTATTTTGCTGGTGTTATTTTTTTCAGTAGTATTAAATGCCGGTAATTTTGGATTTGGAGTGACTGCCGGTACTCAAGGGTTTGGTGGACAAGTAATTCTCCCCTTTATAAATCCTATAAATGTTCGAGCAGGAGTAAATATTTTTAATATTACTCCAGATTTAGGTGAAATCCAAGAAGAGGATTATACTTTTGATGCTACTTTAAATCTTAAATCTGCTTATGCATTATTTGATTATTTTCCATCACAGAATCATAGTTTTCGCTTTACTGCCGGAATGTATATGAATATGAATAAGATTGAATCAGATATACAACCAACTGATACTTACACTATTGGTGGTGATGAATACACTCCAGATAAACTGGGTGATGTTGGTCTTGAATTAAATTTCAACAAATTTTGTCCATATATTGGTATAGGAAATAGTCCCAGATTAGGTACAAAACAGGGGATTAGTGTAAGTTTTGACTTTGGTGGTTTTTACCATGGGAAGCCTAATGCAGATTTAACTGCTGAAGGTTTATTGGCACCAACTGCTGATGCAGATCAGGAAAAGAATATACAGAGTAATATTGAAGGTTTTACCTGGTATCCTGTATTATCTATGGGATTAATTTTTACATTTTAAAGAAGGGAAATATAATGAAGAAATTTAAAATAACTTTTCTATTAATTTTTATTGGATTATTTATGTATTCGTTTTTTACTAATTGTGACTTTAGTAAATTAAATAATCCGGCGGATGATTTGGATATTAGAGTAAAATCAATTGCCCGTGAAACATTAGTATCAGTCGAAATTATCGATGCAAAAACCGGAGAACTTGTTAATAATCAAGTTAACATTGAATTTAGTGGTATTGATCAGGGAACAGTTATCAGTACAATTAATGAACCAATGTCAAATGTTATAATTGATAAAGGATTATTACTTTTTGCGATTCAGGATGGTATAATGCCAAGCAATGATAATCCAATAAAATTGAATATACTCTGTTCTTCAAACCAACATTTACCTACAAGTAAACCAATTAAGATTTATCATGATGGAATGAATACTTTCTCTATTACATTGACAAATCTTAATAATACTCCTCAGGGTGTAAAAACTAATATTGAGACAAAAGGAAGTACAGGTTCTTCCGGTACCAGTCAGGATATTGTAGTAAGTTCCGGTGAGGAAGCAGGAAGTGGAGCAGGAGCATCAATTCAAATAAAACAGGGAACAAAACTAAAAGATGCTAACGGAAATATTTTAACAGGACAGGTGCAAACCCGTGTAACTTATTTTAGTCCATTGGAACAACAATCCTTATCTGCTTTTCCAGGCGGATTTGTTGTTGAGTTAGATGATGGTAGAGAAGGTGTTTTTGTAACCGCTGGATTTGTAGCTGTAGATATTACTGTTGGTGGTATAGAAGTTGAACAATTTGAAGGTGGTGAGGTCAAGGTTCAAATAGATATTCCATCAGGAACAATAAATCCTATTACTGGAGTTGAAGTTAAAGCAGGTGATGAAGTTCCTGTATATAGTTATGATGAAGACAATGGTCGTTGGGATTTTGAGAATAATGTAACTGTTCCAAGTGGAAAATCTCTGGCAAAAGGGAAAAATGGTCATACTGTAACTATTGAAAATCTGGAACATTTATCTTATTGGAACCTGGATTGGTTTGGCGAAGGTAGTTGTTCAGAAGGTGTGACATTAAATTTTGTTGCAACAGCCGGATGTTATTCTAATGTTAAAGTTGAAATTGTAGATGCAATTACTGAACTACCTGTAAGTTGGTGGTCTAGTAATATTATTTATAAAGATGATAATGAAAAAACATTATATCAAGTACCTGGAAATACACCTGTAAAAGTTAAGGTTTATGATTATGTTAATTATTGGACAAACGGTGCCTTGCTTGGTGAAGTAACAGTTCCTGATTTATGTGCTACAGGGTCAACAATCGATGTGGAATTTCAAGCAACTGGAATTGTATTTTCTTTGGAAGTAATTATCGAATGTGATAATTCTCAATTACAATTAGATGGATATCCTATCTGGACACAGAAATATGGAGAAGCATGGAACTATCTGGGCATGTTGCAAGCCGGTGAATTAGAAGCATGTTTTGAGAATAATAAATATTATAATTTTGCCATATTTTTTGATGGAACATGGCATTATGCCAATGAATTTATTGATGATATTGTTGCACTTGCGGCTTCTAGGGGTATTACTCTCCAAACTAACAGTAGTGGATTTATATTAATGGATCAGCAAAACTCATCCTATACTATTATACTCAAAGACATTGATGAAATTTGTGATCGATGAGTTCGTAGATAAAATTGTATTTATTAACCCGGTTTTCATTTTGGAAGCCGGGTTTTTGTCAATAATTTTTTGACTTTCAAATTAATTTAAATATATAAGCTCGGATCATAATTGAGTCCCCAAATAAAATAGTTATCCAGTAAATCTTGTCTGATAATAATTGAAAAATTGGAGAATTTAATGAAATTACCAAAAATTGAACTTTACACGAAAATATTAATCGGATTGATACTTGGAGTTATTGTCGGTATAATTGGTAATAAAATTGGTATAGTTCCATTTTTGGTTGTTTATGTAAAACCCTTTGGTACAGCTTTTATCAGGCTTATTAGTATGATTGTAGTTCCACTTGTTTTTGCATCATTATTAATTGGTACCGCTAGTTTGGACGATGTTAGAAAATTAGGACGTATTGGTGGTAAAACAGTCTTTTTTTATTTATGTACAACAGCATTTGCAATTATTATTGGTTTATTTCTCGCTAATCTTATGAAACCAGGCGAAGGATTGAGCAAAGAAACCCAGGAACAGTTATTAGTTAATTATGGAAATGAAGCTGCACTAAAAATTGACTCTGCTTTGAACAAACCAAGTCTGGGTAATACGATCCTAAATATTATTCCTAAAAATCCAATTAAATCTATGGCTGATGGAGCAATGCTTCAAATTATATTTTTTGCATTAATCTTTGGGATTGCTCTGACATTAATTCCTAAAGATAAGTCAGGACCTGTAATTCAGTTTTTTGAAGGAGTCAATGAAGCAATGATTCAAATTGTTCATATTATTATGATATTTGCTCCTTATGGTGTTTTTGCTTTGATTGCGGCAATAATTGGAGAATTTGGTATTGGGATATTAGGGCCATTACTGAAATACTCATTTGTTGTTATAATCGGACTTGTTCTTCACATCATTATTACTTACACAACATTAATCAAAATATTTACTAATATTAAATTACGGGACTTTTTTAAGGGAATTCGTCCTGCACAGTTGATTGCATTTAGTTCCAGTTCTAGTTCTGCTGCACTTCCTGTCACAATGGAATGTGCTGAGAACAATTTGGGTGTTTCAAAGGAAGTATCTAGTTTTATATTACCTCTGGGTGCAACAATAAATATGGATGGAACTGCACTTTATCAGGGTGTTGCGGCGGTTTTTATTGCTCAGGTTTTTGGAATGGATTTAACAATAAGTCAACAACTAACAATTGTATTAACAGCTACATTAGCTTCAATTGGTGCGGCCGGTGTTCCCGGTGTGGGTATGATTACATTGACTATGGTTCTAAAAACGGTTGGAATACCTCTTGAAGGAATCGCATTAATTTTGGGTGTTGATCGTATTTTGGATATGTGTAGAAGTATGGTAAATATTACCGGAGATTCAACATGTGCTGTAGTGATTGCTTCAATGGAGAAAAAACGGATTAACAATGAGCAATGAGCAATGAGCAATGGAAAATGGAAAATGGAAAATGGAAAATGGAAAA
>JAOZSG010000139.1:0-3893 GCA_029939785.1 Fidelibacterota bacterium
CTATTGTAGCCTTCCGAAGATATCTTCAGGAATTGGTAGAAATTTCCATATTTTTTCACACTTTTTATTATAATCTTCAGAAGTTTTTATTGATTTCTCCTTCATCATTGGAAATTCCGTGTTGGATATTGGATATTTAGAGTATAATTGATTTTAGCCACAGCGTGGCGGCTCTATTTGTAATAACATACATTCAGCCACTCCAAAACCTGGTACCTTTAGGTACGATACTATTCTATCAAAACTATGACAATTGTTTACATCAAATCCACCGGAAATTTAAAAATCAATTAGTTACACAGACATGATTATAATACAAATTGTCCTGTTTGTCATTCATGGTCATTTGACTTCGTCGTCATTTATTGTCATCACAATCTTTATATCACATTTGATTATTGATTGTCTGCTCATCAATTATTTTCAATGACTACTAATGACTATGAATGGCTATGAATGACAACATAATAACGACAATGATAATTATGACTCATATACTATGACAATATAGTTTACGCTAAGTCAGGAGTTCTGAATAGAGCCGCACCTGAAGGTGCTTTAATACATTAGATAATCAATTCTTCTACAAATAGGAACGCACCTCTGGTGCTTGAAAAGTTAGATAGTTTGAAGATTAAACCTCTTTTGATAATTAACAGACACAATACTATTGTAGCCTTCCGAAGATATCTTCAGGAATTGGTAGAAATTTCCATATTTTTCCACACTTTTTATTATAATCTTCAGAAGTTTTTTATTGATTTCTCCTTCAATCTTGGAAATTCCATGTTGGATATTTAGCCGCTCAAATATTCAATAATAATAAATATTAATAATTGATATTTAAACAAAACCATTGTATTTTTAAATCATTGTAATCAAAACACCATTGTATTTTTAAAATGATAGGGGTAATATGAAAAGATTTATATTAAATGAATTAAACAAATGGAAGACTTCTATAAGTAGAAAACCATTAATAATTCGAGGAGCCAGGCAGGTTGGTAAAACCTGGACTGTTAAACATTTTGGAGAAATTTCCTTTAATAAGAATTTTCACATCATAGATTTTGAAAAACGCCCTGATATGTATCAGATTTTTGAAAAAAATTTTGATGTAAAACGAATTATTTCAGAATTAGAAATATTTATGAATACTAAAATAGATATTAGCAAAGATTTAATTTTCTTTGATGAAATACAAAATTGCCCCAAAGCACTCAAATCTATGAGGTATTTTTATGAAGATATGCCGGAATTACATCTGATTGCTGCCGGTTCTTTACTGGAATTTTCATTTGATACTATATCCTTTCCTGTTGGTCGCATAAAGTTTTTGAATATGCATCCATTAACTTTTGCAGAATTCCTTTTGGCTCAGGGTAAAGAAAATCTTGCAGAAATCATTATATCTGAAATTCAGGATTTATCCGACTCAATCCATAACTTGTTAATAGATGAATTAAGAAATTTTTTCTTTGTTGGAGGTATGCCTGAAAGTGTTTTATGCTATTTAAATAATCAAAGTTTGATCGATTCTTTAAAAGTTCAAAATGATCTGATTTTGACCTATCAGGAAGATTTTGCCAAATATCATCCTAAAGTGGATAAATTATGTTTAAACCAGGTTTTAATTTCTATAGCACAAAAAGTAGGTTTTCAAATAAAATACTCAAAATTGACTGAAAATTTTTCAAATCCCACAATTTCAAAAGCCTTTCACTTACTTCATAAAGCCCAATTACTTACTCAAATTCAGTCTGCAAATCCTTCAGGAACACCATTAGGTGCATCAGCCTCCAACAAAATTTTCAAAGCAATCATCCTGGATATTGGTTTGCAAAATGTATTATGTCGATTATCACTCCAAAATGAATACACAAGAAATTTGTTGAATATTTATAGCGGCTCCCTGGCAGAACAATTTGTCGGACAAGAATTAAGAGCGAATAAAAATAACAATCTCTATTATTGGTCAAGACAGTCAAAAAGTAGTAATGCAGAAGTAGATTTTCTGATCGAAAAAAATGGTAAAATCTATCCCATTGAAGTAAAGTCAGGTGCAACAGGTACTTTAAAAAGTATGCATATGCTTTTGGATAAATATAAAAACTGTCCTAAAGGAATTATTTTTTCTACAAAAAAATATTCACAAATTACTGAAAAAAAATTAGAATTTATTCCAATTTATTATGCTTATCAATTTGGACTGGAAGATAAAATATTTTTTTAGAATTCAAAATAAAAACAGAACACAGATTTTTCTTGTTCCCAAAGTCCGACTCATTCTTAACTCACACTCACTTCGTTCGTTGTAAGTCAAGTCTGAGCAATCCAACATTAAAACATCCTATCCCATGGTGGGAGCATTATCGGCTTATCTTTTGTAATTTTCTTAATTTTTTCCGGTATAAATTCTTCCTTAATTACTAAACGAAACATATATTCATCAAACCATTCGTCAGTCATAATCAAAAATCCATTGTATCCGGAATCTTTACCCCAACTATTTTCCAATAACCATTTCGTAATTTTACCATTTGATGTTGTGTCAATTCCCATCAGTGACATTCCATGGCTGGAACCGGATTCATAACTCAAAATTCTACCCTTTTTATTCATGTCAAATTTTATACCAAAAAGACTCTCATAATCATATTGATTTACATCTACAATTCCTTCATCTCTGTCTAATTGTTTACCAACATCACAGGAAAAATACATAGGTTCATCATTTAAGATAGACTTTTTCGCATATTTTTTTATTTCATCCGAAGGAATATTAACAAAAGTCCAGTTAAGACCATCATATAAATTCCGATCAAATTCAATCTCATATAATTTATTATATTCTCTGGTTGGATCATCCATCAGCATTATATATCTATTCAAATTATAATCAACAGCTTCATTATAAAATTCTTTTGGAGTCATAACTTTTGTTGTAATAACCGAATCATTTTTTGCAGTATATCTCCATGAAAATTTTTCTGGTGGAGTACCAAGACTGAGACATAATATTCTATAAATATCACTAAGCATTTCTGTTTTTAAGGCATGTAGTGATTTATTACTTTTTTTTGCCTGTTCACGAAGTTCTAATCCCTGTTCACGAAGTTCTAATCCCTGTTCACGTAATTTTCGTCTTAATATCCTGCGCATCATAGAAGTACTCTCACTCTGATATGTTTCAGGCATAATCTCTTTTGGCACAAATCCGTATTTCTTTGCAATACCAGGCATCATACTCCAAACACCACCATCACCAATTGGATGTTGAAATAACCATTGAACCTTTCGATTATCAATATCATCTTTCCTTGTTTTAATAACTCCTTCAAGAAATAAATTTGCCTTCTCAAATTGATCCCAGAAAAAGAGATAATTTTCAGAAAATTTAAAATCGTCCAAATTATATTTTTCTACAATTTTCGGACGTAAAACATTCAATGCTGTAAAAAGCCAACATCTTCCTGTTGATTTCTGATTAGTTATAGTCGGAGTATCGATTCGATATGCAAATTGTTTATCAATTTGTCCTTGTTTACTTCTATTCAATGCAAGTGCTTTTATATCATTATTAGAAATTGCGTTTTGAACAGCAATTGTATATTTATCCATTTTAATAGAATTTCTGATTTCCTTAAGCATTTTTTCATTTACTGCACCGGAGTTATCTTTTCCATAACACAGTATAGTAACAAGTATCAATAAAGGAATAATTATTTTTCTCATATTCTTTTCTCTTTCTGTTTTATTTTTATAACTTCTGTGTGTTGAATATATTAATTGATTCAGTTTATGTGAAGTGATTTTTTTTATTTTTAGCATGATTATAATTCAACCCTTTCAGGGTTGGGATTTGGTTTATCTTTATTCCACGGATTTCATCC
>JAOZSG010000139.1:3993-8667 GCA_029939785.1 Fidelibacterota bacterium
CATAGTATCATCAAAACTATTATCCCGAAGGGATTAAACGTGAATAACTACAGGTAAAGCCTGTAGAGATAAAAATAACAAAAAAACAATACTCCGAAGGAGTTAAACAATGTCAACATATACACAAATTTTATATCAAATTGTTTTTTCCACAAAAGAAAGAAAAAAGTGCTTAGACTATAAAAACAGAGAAATGTTATTCAAATATATTTGGGGAATAATCAATAATAAAAAATCACATTTATATAGAATAAACTGCGTTAATAATCATGTACATATTATCACTCACATACATCAAACTATAGCACTGGCAGATTTTGTAAAAGATATAAAGACTGCTTCTTCAACCTGGATTAAACAAGAAAATATATTCCCAAATTTTGAAGCTTGGCAAATAGGTTATGCTGCATTTACTTATTCTAATGATGCAATAAACACTTTAATTGAATATGTAAAAAATCAAGAAAAACATCACAAAACACTTTCGTTTAGTGATGAGTTGAAACAACTGTTAATTGAACATAATATCGAATATGATGAGAAATATTTATTATAATTATTATTATCATTCAACCCTTTCAGGGTTGGGATTTGGTTTATCTTTATTCCACGGATTTCATCCGTGGTTATTCAAATTTATCCCTTTCAGGGATTTAAATAATTGGTAATGTTAATAATCAAAATATTACTACGAACAACAAAACCTAATTCAAGAGATATTTACAAAAAACAGAGAAAAAAATACATCATAAAAAAATACTATAATATTTGAAAAACGAGTAACTTCCAAACCAACTTTAGATAAACATAGTTTAATAGAACATACAAAAAGTTGAATGATTTACAATCGTCATAGTATCATCAAAACTATTATCCCGAAGGGATTAAACGTGAATAACTACAGGTGAAGCCTGTAGAGATAAAAATAACAAAAAAATAATACTCCGAAGGAGTTAAACAATGTCAAATAAAGAGCAAAGAATGAATTCAATCGTAACAAAAGAAAAACGATACAACAATTTAAAATTATTATTTTCATTTACAGAATTTTGTGTTGGATTAATTTTTTTAATAATAATTCTAAAATCCGGCTATACAATCAATCTTGAAGCATTCATCAGATCTTCCATTTCCAATGATTATGGAGTACTAATTATTTTTATCGGAATTATTGGATTATTTGAAGGCCTGATATTATTTCCTCTTTCATTTATATCAGAATTTTTATTAGAACATCATTTTAAACTTAGTAATCAAAGTTTTTTTAAATGGATATTAGAGAAATCCAAAGGTCTGCTTGTTTCAATTCCCCTAATGTTATTTTTACTAGTAATATTTTATTTTTTGCTTAGAACTTTTCCAGAAATGTGGTGGCTCGTTCTCGGTACAGTTATGATATTTTTTTCAATAATTCTTTCAAAACTTGCTCCAATTTTAATTTTTCCACTTTTTTTTAAATTTTCTAAATTGGATGAACCAGAATTAACAGAAAACATTAATGTCCTATGTAAAAAAGTAGGAATGAATCTCGATGGTGTTTTTAAATTTGATTTAAGCAAGAACACAAAAAAGGGAAATGCTGCATTTACAGGGATTGGCAAAACTAAAAGGATAATACTTGGTGATACTTTACTGGAAAACCTTACGAATAATGAGATCATTGCTGTTCTTGCTCATGAACTTGGACATTTCAAATTAAAACATATTTGGAAGGGAATGACACTTGGTGTAATAAGTACATATTTAGGTTTGTTCCTTGTATCAGTAATTTATTCAAAATATTATACTAGTTTTGGTCCAAGTCCATGGTCAGTTGCAGCCCTGCCGTTAATGGGTTTGATATTAACTTTATATGGAGTCATTGTTTCACCAGTTACTAATATATTATCAAGATTTCATGAAAGACAGGCAGACGACTATGCTGTAAAATTATGTGGTAATGCAAAAGATTTAATTACCGGATTAGATAAATTATCCGAACAAAATCTTTCAGATAAAGATCCACACCCTATAATTGAATTTCTGTTTTATAGCCATCCATCTACAGGTAAAAGAATTCTGCGTTTACAACAAAAAACCATTTAGCAAAAAATGACAAATCAAAATAAATCCTATATATTCACATTTTTTGCAATTTTGTTCTGGTCAACAGTTGCATCAGCTTTTAAAATTTCTCTCCAGTATTTATCTACAGTACAGTTGTTACTTTTTTCAACATTGACCTCATTTTCAATTCTATTAATAATTGCTATTTCAACTAAACGAATTTATTTAGTAAAAACTTTCAACAGTAAAGACTTTCTTTTTTCATCTATTCTTGGATTTATAAATCCATTTTTTTATTATTTGATTTTATTCAAAGCTTACGAATTACTTCCTGCACAAATAGCACAACCATTAAATTGTACCTGGGGAATTATTCTTGTACTTTTATCTGTCCCAATTTTACACCACAAAATTGGTTGGCAAAATATTGCAGCAATATTCCTTAGTTTTTGTGGTATTGTAATTATAACTATTGGTGGAAAATCCTTTGGAAATTTAGATATTGATAATTATGGAGTTGTACTGGCATTAATTACTTCGATAATCTGGTCATTTTATTGGATTTATAATACAAAGGATCAGAAAGATGAATTAATAAGATTATTAGTAAACTTTTTCTTCGGTAGTATATATATTCTATTATTTACGTTAATCAAGGGTGAATTCTCTGGAATTCATTTTAATGGAATTTTTGGTGCAATCTATGTAGGAATATTTGAAATGGGATTGACCTTTTGGTTTTGGTTAAAAGCAATGAAACTTTCAGAAAACACAGCAAAAATTTCAATTTATATATATTTCTTTCCTTTTTTATCAATGATTTTTATACAATTCATTTTGAAGGAAAGTATACAACTTTCATCTTTTATAGGACTGATTTTCATAATGACCGGCGTAGTATGGAACAAACTATCCTGACCGTAATAAAAAAATGATAGAATCGTAAATAGGTTCAATGCTATCATTTTTAGTGTAAAAAGGCATAGATAATATTACTTTTTTGTCCAGATTGTTCCATTCGGACCATCTTTAAGAATTATTCCCTTTTCAAGAAATATGTCACGAATCCTGTCAGATTCTGCCCAGTTTTTATTCTTTCTTGCAAAACTACGTTCTTCGATTAATTTAATTTCTTCATCCGTCAAACCTTCTGCTACTTCATCATACTTACATACATTTAATATAGTGTCAACTTTTCTTAAAAACTCTTGAATGTCAGAGACATCCTTCTTAGATATTTTCCCCTTTTTAAGATAGGAATTCACCTCTTTTATCATATTGAATATTGTACCTATTGCTCCGGAAATATTCAAATCATCAGAAAGAAAACTATCAAATTTATTATGTGTTGAAGATATTAATTTTTCAAAAACAGGAACAATATGTTCTTCAAAATTATTTAGAGATGAATAAAAATCTTTTATTCGTCTAATATTTTTTTCAGATGTTTTGACTTTTTCAAAAGTAAAATTAAGTTTTTGCTTATAATGTGTACTCAATAATGTCAGTCTTATCGCTTCTGGAGTATATCCTTGATCAAGAATATATTGAAGGCTATAAAAATTATTCAATGACTTGCTCATCTTTTTCCCATCAACAATCAAATGCTCACAATGCATCCAGTAATTTACAAATTTTTCTCCTGTAGCAGCTTGACTTTGAGCAAGTTCATTTTCATGATGTGGAAAAATATTATCAACACCACCACAATGTATATCAAAATGATTCCCTAAATATTTACTACTCATTGCAGAACATTCGATATGCCAGCCGGGACGACCTTTACCTAATTCTGTCTCCCAAAATACATTTCCATCTTCTTCTTTATAACCTTTCCATAATGCAAAATCCCGAAGTTCTTCTTTTTCATATTCATCATTTTCAACCCTGTTACCTTTTTGCATCTCTTCAATATTCAGATTTGCTAATTTACCATATTCAGGATAAGCAGATACTTTAAAATAGACAGAATCATCTTCTGTTTTATAAGCAATCCCTTTATTTAGTAAAACCTGTATCATTTTAACCATTTCGGGAATATGCTCTGTTGCAGCCGGAAAAACTTCTGCTTTATGAATACCCAATGTATCTAAATCATTAAAAAATGAATCTTTATATTTCTGAGTATATTCGTTAGCAGTAATATTTTTACCTCGAATTGCATTAATAATTTTATCTTCAATATCTGTCAGATTCATTACTTGTGTAACTTTATATCCTTTATATAATAAAAATCGTTTTAATAAATCTTCAAAAATATATGCACGAAAATTCCCAATATGTGCAAAATTATATACTGTAGGTCCACAAGTATATAATTTAACATGTTTATTATCCATAGGGAAAAATTCCTCTTTTTTCCTATGTAAAGTATTATAAAAATTTATTGTCATTTCAACTTCTTTCTATATTATATTTCTTTTGTTGCTCTCTGGTTAAAGGTCTCAAAAATTCCGGTTTAACTGTAATTTGAAAGGAAGAACAAATTGCATCAAGATCCAAAGTAAAACTCGTCTCATTTTTTATCTTCCTAATTCTTCCAATATGTCCTTTTAACGCTCCTGAAGTTACCTCTACTAATTGTCCCGAATTATAATATTGAGCAGGCTTTAATGTGTAATCTGATTC
>JAOZSG010000140.1 GCA_029939785.1 Fidelibacterota bacterium
TCAATATTTTCTTTTTCTGTTCATTAAATATGCACATGAGTAGTTACGGATTAATTAATTGGCAGGAAAATTACTTAAGATAAAATTGCTAAATTTCTACAATTGGATTGCGGTTGGCTAAATCTTCTGAATGTTCTGGTTTTTGTTGCAATTCGTATGCGTTTGCAGCATATTTTTTAGAAGAAAAACTAACACGCTTTTTTTTTGATTTTTCATCTTTTGTATCAGGATCATCTTTTGCAAATACTTTTTCATCTTCCGGAACATCTTTTAAATCGCCACTATATTGATCTTTATCTTCAGTCTGCTTTACATTTTTCAATCTTGTGTCTTTTTCTTTTTTTCTTTTTAACTCTGCTTCTTGCATTGAACCAACAACAGAACTCTGAAAAATTTTAAATGTTGTGTTTGATATATTTATTTCTGGTAACATGTTTATTAATATACATAATATATTAATAAACATCAAATTTAGAGTTTGGAGGATTTATACTTTTATGGATAAAAGTAAAATATCATCTTCAGGTTTTCGACCATGACTAAATAGTTTTTCTACAATATTTTGAGTCGATTCATGTATAGATAAATGGCGGGTTTGTAAACACAATTTTATTAATTCTTCAATTCCTTCTTCACGATTCCTGGGAGTATCTCCAAAACTTTCAATCAAACCATCAGAAAACAGAATAATTCGATCACCCATGTTCACATTTATATTTGTAGATTTATATAATGCATTTTTAAATGCACCAAAAATATCACTATTTGCAGAAATTAAATATGGTTCTCCTTTCTCGGGAATAATTATTACTGGTAAATGAGCTGCATTTACTATTGACAGAGTTAATTTTGTTCTATCTAATCGTAAATATACACCGGTCATATGTTGGCCAGATTTAAATATTGAAGTTAAAATTTTATTAATTGTACCGGATGTTTCTTCTATAGTAAATAATAAAGATGAGTTTTGTCGGAATAATGCTTTTAGTGCAGAAGTTGCAAAAGATGCACCCAAATCATGTCCACTAATATCAGCGATAAAGTATTCAAAAATATTTTCGGCTATTTGGAAAACATCATAAAAATCACCACCTGCTTCTAAAATTGACTCGTATTTAATTGCAAAATTAGCTTCTTTGATTTCTGAAGGATTGATAAGGATCTCTTCTTGTGCAACTTTGATTTGTAATAATCTTTTTGCTTGTTCCTCTATAATTCTATTATAATTGTAGTATAACTTTAGGTAATTTTTTACTCTAATTAAAACTTCATTTTTTTCAAAAGGTTTTGTTAAATAATCAATCCCACCAATACTTAAACCTTTAATTTTACTTTCTACATCTTCAAGTGCAGAAATAAATATTACAGGAATATTAGTAGTAATAGGATCATCTTTTAATTTTTTACAGGTTTCAAAACCATCCTCTTCAGGCATCATAATATCAAGTAATATTATATCAGGTTTAAATTTTATCGCAAGACTTCTTCCTTTTATTCCATTTTCTGCTGTTAATACATAATAGTTATTTCGTGTTAAAATAACCTCAAGAACTTTGACATTAATTTGTTCATCGTCTATAACTAAAACTGTGAATTGTTTTTTACTCATAATTTTTTAAATATTTATGTAAATATTTTCCCAAACTTTTAGCTTCAAAAGGTTTATTCATTACATCATTAGCTCCGGCAGAATATGCTAAATCAATATCAGGTTTATCATCCTGAGTAGTTACCATAACTATTGGCAATTCATCTTTCGAATATTTTTTCCGAACATGTGTAATTAATTCTATTCCTGTCATTTTTGGCATATTTAAATCTGTACAAATAATTTCCGGTTTTTCTTTCAGTATCCATTCAACTGCCTCTTCAGGATATTGAAAAAGAACAGGCTCAAAATCTAATTTGTGTAATACACTTCTATAAATTTTAAGAATCAAATTTGAATCATCAACTGCACATACAATATGCTTTTTTCCACCTTTTTTGGTAGATGATTTTTTATTTATTTTGTTGATAATATCTGATTGATTATTTTTTTCGAGAAGTTTTTTGTAAAAATCACTAATCTCTTCATGTGTTTCCATAGAGATATAATCAACTGCTATATTTTGAAAATACTCATCATTTATCAAATCCAGAAAAATATTTTCAGTTTGAGCATCAATAAAGAGTTTAACCAACATTTTTGATTCTACATCTTTGCTATTAAGAATATTTCTTAAACCCATTCCAATAATTTTATCATATTTTGTATCAATCGCTTTTGCAGCTGCAATTCTTACATTACTTTCAGAATCAGTAATTCCATCGATTAATACAAAACTTCCTTTTTTCCCGGGAAGCATTCCTATTGCTTCATATGCTGCAAAACGGACATTTGCATCATTTGATTTTTCGTTCAATACTTTTCGAATAGCTGCAAGTGCACAGTCATCGCCAATTTCTCCAATTAGATTAAGAGTATGGATTAGGGTATTCGGATCATCAGATAATAAATTATCAATTAAAATTGGGACAGTTTTTTTCCCCATTTCAAGCAATTTACTTTTTGCAAAATTACGCAATACAGGAGAAAAAGATTGAACAGCATCATTTAATTTTTCTATAGAAATTTTATCCTGATTACGTGCAAAAACTCCAAGAATTAATAAATCAACACTTTCTTCTTTTCCAATTCTATTAGCTAACATTTGCATACTGGATTGTGACCCTATTTTACCTAATGCATTGATTGTTGCAAATACTAATTTTTTATCATTTGAGTATAAATAATTTGCTAGTCTATTTACAGACTCCGGGTCTTCCAATTCACCTAAACATTCAATCAAAGTGATTTTTTCTGATTGATTTTCACAGGTTTCCAGAACATCTAACAATACTGGAACCGATTCTTCAAATTGCAACTCAGCTGCAAGTTGAAAATATACTTCACGTTCTTTAGATTCAGTTTTAATTAAATTTATTAATAAATCTGGTTTCAGTAAAATTTGTTCAAAGAGAACATCTTTAATATTAGGGAATCGATTAATATAATTTTTATTATTCCACAATAAATAAGCAACTAATGGTATAACAAAATCCGGATCAGACTTGCTTAACTCATACATTATTCGTTTTTGAGTTTTATTATCAATAAAATCAATATGATCCATTACTATTTTTGCTTTAATCAGATCCTTGTGTTCAATATTAAAAATAATTTCTTTTAATAAATCTTCACTTTTTAACCAACTCATTTTTTCTCAACTTTTAATTAATTCAAACCAAGTTCTTCTAATTTTTCTTTTATATCATTTTTTGAGACAGGTTTGACTAAATATCCATCACATTGTTCACGAAAAGAATTCATAATATTTTTTGAATCATCCAGAGCAGTAGTCATAATAATTTTTGTACCATCACCCGCTACAATTCCCGCTTCCATTTCAATCTTCCGAATTTCTTTCAATGCTTCCTGTCCATCCATTTCCGGCATCATAATATCAAGAAAAATCACATCATAAGGTTTTACCTCATCATTATTTAATGATTCCTTAAATGCATCAATTGCTTCAATACCATTAACAGCAACATCAATTTCACCATAGGGACGTAGCATTATTTGCATTGTTTTTCGACTTGTAAAATCATCTTCAGTTAGTAATATTTTCATTTTCACTCCAAATGTTTTCTGAGTTCAATTAACAACTCGTTAAAAATTAAATTCAACTGTTCTCCTAATTTTTCAATTCCATCCAGTTGATTTTCTCTACCTTTTTGTTCTAATAATTTACAAATGTTAGTAAGATTATCAGAGCATATTGTCATTGATGATCCTTTTAATCCATGACAATACTCATATATTTTATTTGCATCTTTTCTATTAATTGCATCATTAATATTAGTAATGTTTTCAGGTGTATCTTCAATAAAAATTTCTAACATTTCTCGAAAAAGATCCTCCATATTACCAACCTTTTCCATCAACTCATTTTTATTAAAAACCATAATTATCTCCTATAAAATTTTTGGATTCTGTCATCTTGAACCTACTCCTAAGTCCGGCTTCTGACGGATCGAAGGATGCTCGAAACTCTATCTACTTAATTAATCATTTTTTTTAATCAATCTGAATCATATATGACAATATTTACTGATGGTATTTTTTTCCATAAAGTCATAATCTCTGGAAAAATTTTCTATCAAATTAATAAACACAACAATTTTTCAACATATTATCTAAATCAAATAACATAAACCGTATTATTATACAAAAAACGTACCTTTAATTAATACAATTTTATTTTTTCAATACTAGCATAGATAAATTAGATAGTACAAATACTATATTATTCTATAAAAAATCCAATAAATTTTTATTAAATAGAAAGAAATAATAATAATTGTAAATAAATAATCTAAATAACTTGATTTAAAATTGGAAATATGTTAAAATGCTCCGCTTATTAAATTAAAATATGTGAAGTATGAAAGATTTTATTCAATATATCTCTGAATATAAAAATACACAACCTGATTCTGTATTTATTAAGTCCGGGAAACATCTTTATACGTATAAAGATGTTTCAAAAATTGTAAATTCTTTATCATTAAATATTAAAAATGGACGAAATAAGGGTAGAAATATTGGACTATTACTCAAAGATTCACCTGAATTTCTATTTGCATTTTTTAGTATTATAAAAAATTCTGATATTGCAATTCTTCTTCCTTCAAACTCATCTCCAGAAATAATAACCAGTCTATTGGATAAAAACAAATTTGATACAATAATTTATAATGAAGAATATCGTAATATTATTGAAAATAATAAATCAATCAAATTTGATAAAGTTAAAAAAATTATTGTAGGTAATCCTATTGATGATGAAATAAATTTTGACGATTTATGTATTAGTACTAATTATAGTTCCCCAAACACATATATTTCTATTGATATACCAGCCGTTTTATTGTATAGTTCTGGCGTTTCTGGAAATCCAAAAGGGATTATTTTCGATCATCAAGCAATAGTAAATAATACTATATCATGTTGGGAAATTATTGGATCAAAACTAAAACTTTCTTTACTTGGCTATCCCAATTTTTCAAATTACATATCCCTTATTTTAGTTATTGGAGTTGCTCTTGTTAGTGGTGGTACAATTATCATTCCCGAAAATAAATCACCCGAAGCACTATTAGAAACAATTGATAAAGAAAAACCTGAAGTTTTTATTGGTGTTTCAAAAATATTAAATCAATTAGTTAATAACAAAAATCACAAAATCTTAAATATTTTAAAATATGCTCTTGCTGTTGGAAACACTTTAAGTCTTGATTTTATAGAAAAATGGGAAAGTACTTACTCTTCTCCTTTGCTGGAAGGGTATGGATTGACTGAAGGGTTAATTGTTAGTTTCAATAAACCCGGTTTATGGAAAAAAGATTATTCTTTTGGTGTAGGACTATCAAAATATAAGATGAAAGTGGTCGATGAAAATGAAATTGAAGTTGGATCAGGGCAAACCGGAGAATTATTTATTAAAGGACCTTGCTTATTTAGAGAATATCAAAATTCACGAAATCCATTTTTACATGAAAACTGGTTTCCAACAGGAGATTTAGTTTATAAGGATGTCAATGGATTTTATTTTTATAAAGGGCGAAAAAACAATAAAATAAACAGATATGGCTTTTCTATTTGTTCACAAGAAATAGAAAAAGTTATTTTACAACATCCAAAAGTAAAAAAAGTAAAAGTATTAAAATTAATAGGGGAAAAATTTGATAATATGAAAATCTGTATTGTTCCAAAAGATGATATAGAAATTAATATTGAAGAAATCAAATCCTATGCAAGAACAAATTTGCCAAAATTTCTTCAACCAGATTTTGTACAGCTTTTTGATGAATTTCCAGAAGATGAATTAGGAAAAATGAATAGAAATATATTAATACAAAAACTTTAACCCAATTATAGGAGGGGCCACTTTGAAAGAATATAAAACGAATGAAATAAGAAATATTGTATTATTAGGACATGCAAATACAGGGAAGACCTCTTTGGTAGAAGCAATCTTATATTATACCGGTGCAACAACAAAATTAGGTAGAATAGCCGAAGGAAACACAAAATCAGATTATCATTCTGATGAGAAAAATAAACAACATTCTTTATCTTCTACCCTACTTTATTGTGAACATAATAAAAATAAAATTAATATGATCGATACTGCCGGTTATCTTGATTTTATTAGTGAATCAAAAACTTTTACACGAGTTGCAGATATGGGACTTATTGCAATTAATGGTGAAACCGGGTTAGAAGTTGGGACAGATCTTGTATTCAAGTTTGCAAAACAAGATAACTTACCTCTTTCTTTTGTTGTGAATTTTCTTGACAAAGATGATGCAAATTTTGATAATGTTTTGACAGATATTCGTGAAGCTTATGGAAAAAATGCAATTCCTTTTTTAATTCCAATTAATTCAGGAATAAATTTTAATTCTGTTGCAGATATTATCAATCAAAAAATATACACCTTTTCTACTGATGGAAAAGGTAAAATGAGTTCTGAAGAACCTACTGGTGACATAAAAGATAAAATTGAAGGATTACGTGAAGAACTAATTGAAGCTGTTGCAGAAACTGATGAAGCACTATTAGAAAAATTCTTTGATGAAGGAACTTTATCAGATGAAGAATTAATTTCAGGAATAAAAAAAGCAATAGTAACAAGAGATATTTTTCCTGTATATGCTGTTTCAGCGTATAACAATATTGGTACCGGGGCTTTACTGAATTGTTTGACCAACTATTCACCATCACCAGAACAATGTCTTCCTGCAAAAGCTATAAAAGATGGAAAAGAAGTTGAGTTAAAAATTGATGATAATGCACAAACATCACTATTTATTTTTAAAACTTCTGCAGAAGCACATGTTGGAGAACTTTCTATTTATAAAGTAATGTCGGGAAAAGCTTCCTCGGGTACAGATTTATATAATGCAAAATCAGGAAAAACGGAAAGAATAGCACAGGTCTTTTGTATAAATGGAAGAGATAAAATCGAAATCGCTCATCTTCATGCCGGTGATATTGGGTGTGTTGTAAAATTAAAATCTACTCATACAGCGGATACTCTTGCAGAGAAAGGATATGATATTGTCTTTCCACAAATTGTTTATCCTCTCCCTGTAATTCGTGAAGCTGTTGAACCAAAATCACGTGCTGACGAAGATAAAATTAAAGATGGTCTTCAAACTTTGGCCGATGAAGATCCAACATTTCATTTTGAATATAATCCTGAAATTAAACAGACAATTATTTTCGGAATGGGTGACTTACATTTGAAGATTTTACTTGAAAGATTAAAAGAAAAATTTAATGTTGAAGTAAATATTATCAAACCGAGAATCCCATATAAAGAAACTATAAAAAAACGTGCTATAGGTAAATATCGTCACAAAAAACAATCCGGTGGTGCCGGACAGTTTGGGGAAGTATGGTTAAAAATAGCTCCTGCTGAAAAAGGTCACGGTATTGAATTCAAAAATTCTCTTGTCGGACAAAATATTGATCGTGTTTTTGTTCCATCTGTGGAAAAAGGTGTATTATCAGCATGCGAAGAAGGTGTATTAGCCGGTTATACTGTTACAGATGTAATTGCAGAATTTTATGATGGTAAAATGCATCCGGTAGATTCAAAAGATATTGCTTTTCAAATCGCTGGAAAAGGAGCATTCAAAAAAGCTTTTTTAGAAGCCACTCCAATATTATTAGAACCTATCTATGATATCGAAATTATAGTACCTGAAGAATATATGGGTGATGTAATGGGTGATATTTCCACTAGAAGAGGAAAAGTAACAGGAATGGGTAGTGAAGGTAGAAATCAAAAAGTTGCAGCACAGGTTCCTTTAGGTGAATTATATCATTATGGAACTGCATTAAGATCTATGACTCAGGGTAAGGGTCTTTTTAGCCAACAATTCTCACATTATGATACAATGCCAAGAGATACACAAGAAAAGATTATAGCAGAATCAAATAAAGAAGAAGAATAAAAATAAATGTTTTCTGATAAACTTTGGGCTCCCTGGCGTATAGAATATATTACGGGGACAAAAGAAGAAGGATGTTTTTTTTGTAAATATTCTAAAGAAAACAATGACAATAAACGTCTCATTCTCTATCGTGGGGATGAGACGTTTGTAATAATGAATTATTATCCATATAATAATGGGCATTTAATGATAGTTCCATATAAACATACAAATGAACTTTCTGATTTAACAGGTACAGCAAAATTAGAAATGATGAATTTAATGGAACAATCTATGAAAATAATTAAGAAAACTATGAATGCCGACGGGTTTAATTGTGGACTAAACTTCGGTGCTATAGCAGGAGCAGGAGTTAAGGATCATCTTCATCTACATGTTGTTCCAAGATGGAGTGGCGATACTAATTTTATGCCTGTCACAGGTCACACAAAAGTTATATCTGAAGCTTTGGAAGAAACCTGGAAAAAACTTTATGAAGACTTTAAAAAAATATAGTTCTTTAATTTATTCTATAATATTAAAATTAGCCGTTTTTATCAATT
>JAOZSG010000141.1:0-1495 GCA_029939785.1 Fidelibacterota bacterium
AAACGGAGAATAAAATGACTAATACAATAAAGTTACAAACTCCACTAAAAACTGAAGATCTGGAAAAATTAAACATTGGTGACCAGGTATTGATATCTGGAAAAATTTATACTGCAAGAGATGCAGCACATAAAAGGCTCGTTGAACTTATTGAGCAAAATAAAGACTTACCTTTTGATATAAAAGGGCAGGTAATATATTTTGTTGGTCCGGCACCTGCAAAACCCGGCAAACCTATTGGTTCTGCCGGTCCTACCACAAGTTATAGAATGGATCCTTACTCACCTACCCTTCTCGATAATGGATTAAAAGGAATGATCGGTAAAGGACCAAGAAGTCAAACTGTAATTGATTCAATGGTAAAAAATAAAGCAGTTTATCTTGCATCTGTAGGAGGTGCGGCTGTAGTAACTGCTCAAAGTGTAACATCTAGCAAAATAATAGCCTATGAAGATTTAGGTACAGAAGCAATTAGAGAACTTGAAGTTGTTGATTTTCCTGCATTTGTTGCAAATGATATAAATGGAAATGATCTCTTTCAAAAAGGTGTAGAGCAATATAAAAAATAAATAAATGAGGAAAAAACTATGACTGATATTCAAAAATTACAACAGGAAGCTTTTGAATTTGAAATGCGTGGCAAAATAAATAATGCCATTAGTACCATAAAAAAAATTCTTGAAATAAATCCGGAAAATATCCAACAAAGATTAAAACTCGGTGATCTATTTTATGTAATAGGAAAAATTGATGAATCTGTAAATGAGTTTGAAAAAATCTGTGAAACAAAACCAGATTTTACTTATGCATTATATAGATTAGGTATATCTTATTTCAGAGCAACCAAGTTTTCAAAAGCAATCAAAGTTTTTAACCATATCATTGAAGTTGAGCCCGAACTTCTTATGGCACATTATTGGTTAGGTCTCTCATATTATCACACAGGATCTTTGAGTAAAAGTTTAGAATCCTATTCTGCTCTTCATGATAAAGGCCCTGATAAAACTCTTGGACTATACCAGATGTCTGTTGCATTAAAAGCATCCGGAAAATATAAAGAATCAATTAATTGTCTGAAAAAAATAATCAAAGTCAATCCGGAACTACCATCGGTTCACTATCATCTTGGACGTTCATATATGGGTATTTCTGAGAATGAATTAGCAATAGAAGAATTTAAAACAGTAATGAAACTAAATCCAACTCATAGGGACGCTACCAGAAGACTTAAAGAATTGACTGATGATGATGAAATGTATAGTTTCGAAGTTGCACCATTATAAAAAACAAATACAAAAACTTAAAAATTTATTATAATTCAGTGGATTATTTAAAGTTATATGAAAAAATGAAAAACTAAAGCTTTGTTACATCGAGTCCGTCAAAAGTCAGTCATCTGCCTGATCTTTGACCGGATTTACAGCCCGGCGAAATGTACATCGGAGCACTAATATTATGAAAATTGATAATCAATTAGTAGAACTTCGAGCACCCG
>JAOZSG010000141.1:1505-8561 GCA_029939785.1 Fidelibacterota bacterium
ACTTCGATCCGTCAGAAGCCAGACTTTTGAACAGACTCAGTATAACAGAGAACAGTTTTAGGAGTATTAATGACTATGAAAATTGGAGTTTACCTTTGTCAGTGCGGTGGAAATATTTCAAAAGTAGTGGATTTGGAAAAAACAAAGAAATTTGTTGAAAACAAAGATATTGAAATTGTTCAAATTCATTCCAATATGTGTTCAGGTGCAGGACAAAAATTAATAACTAATGATATTGAAAACCTGGGTTTGGATAAAATTGTTGTGGCAGCCTGTTCCCCACATTTCCACGAAAAAACTTTTCGGGCAGCTATGGAAAAAGCCGGATTAAATCCTCATGTTCTTGAAATTGCTAATCTGAGAGAACATGTTTCCTGGCCATTAAAAAAACAGCCTGAGGTTGCTACGAAAAAAGCAAATGACCTTGTTAATATTGCTATTGAAAAAGTCAGTCTCAATTACCCTCTTGAACAAAAATCCTTTAAAATGGAGAATAGGGTTTTGGTAATCGGTGGCGGAATAGCAGGAATACAGGCATCACTTGATCTGGCAGATGCAGGAAAACAGGTAACATTGATAGAAAAAGAGCCAAGTATCGGCGGAAAAATGGCATTGCTCACAAAGACATTTCCAACTGAAGATTGTGCTGCATGTATATTGTCCCCGAAAATGGCTGCTATTGCTGCACATCCGAATATTAAATTACTTACAAATACAATGGTGACAAATACTTCTGGTCATAGATTACATTTTGAAATCGAAGCTGAAACAAAACCCAAATTTATTAATCCTAACATAGATATGGATGAATGTCTCGGTTGTTTTCAATGTCAAATGGAATGCCCTGTTGATTATCCTGATGATTGGGAGTTGGGAATAGTTGACAGAAAAGCCATTTACGTTCCTGCTTCTCTTGCAATTCCATATCAATATATGATTGATCCCAATAGTTGTTTACACTTTACTGAAGATTCCTGTAGTATCTGTGCTGATATTTGCCCACAAAAAGCCATTGACTTTGAGCAAAAACCTGAAAAATTAAAATTCACTGTGGATAATATTATTGTTGCAACCGGCTATGATACTATTGATCCGAATATCAAACCAATGTTTGGGTATGACAAATATAAAAATGTTGTAACCGGTATGGAAATGGAGAGAATTGTTGATCATCTTAATGAAAAACCACCGCCAAGAGATATTGGCGAAAAAATTGCCTTTATTCAATGTGTGGGTTCCCGGGATGAACAGGTTGGCAATGAATATTGTTCTCGCGTATGTTGTATGTACGCTACCAAATTAGCATCTCTTGTGAAACAGGATCGCCCTGAAAGTGACATTTATATCTTTTATACTGATATGCGCGCTTATGGAAAAGGGTTTGAAGAATATTATAAAAGAGCACAGGAAATGGGAATCAAATACATTCGTGGTAAAGTTGCTGAAGTTAATCAGGATCCGGAAACCAACAATCTTGTTTTAAAAGCAGAAGATACATTGTCGCGGCAAATTATCGAATCTGAATTTGATCTAATAGTATTATCCAATGGTCTTCAGCCAAACAAATCTACAGAATTTATAATTGATTCATTAAAATTAGCAAAAAGTCCCGATGGTTTTATCAAGGAAGCACATCCAAAATACAAACCTGTTGATACAGATATTGAAGGTGTTTTCATAGCCGGAACTGCTCAGGGACCAAAGGATATTCCTGATACTGTTGTACAGGCTGGGGCTGCTGCTGCAAGAGTTATTGGTACACTATCAAAAGGCGAATTTGATGTTGATCCTGTACTGGCATTTGTTGAAACAGATGTTTGTGACGGATGTGAAAAATGTATAAATGCCTGCCCGAAACACGCCTTAAAAATGAATAGCGGAAAAGCCGAAGTCGATGAAGCACTCTGTGTTGGTGGTGGTTCATGTATAAGTTCATGTCCTGTTCAGGCGATTGATTTACATGACTTCACAAATTCTCAAATGTCAGCATCTGTTTTTGCATCTTTGGAACACAAGAAAAAAGATGAACACAGAATTATTCTCTTTGCAGATAATGCTTCAACATACAGACTTGCTGATACCATTGGTGTAAAAAAAATGACTTATTCTCATGAAGTATATATCATACGGACTCCAAGTGGATCAAGAATCAGCCCAAACCTGATGCTTCAGGCATTTATAAATGGTGCTGATGCAATTATGATTGGGGACAATATAAGTAAAAGTTCATCTTTCCCATGGAGTAAGGATATTAGTCTCGAAAATATAAAAGCAGTAAACAATAAACTGGAAAAGGCAGGAATAAAAGGCGATCGGCTTAAATACTATGAATTCAATTCAAGCATGTTAAAAGAATTCGTTATTGAAGCAGATAAAATGGCTGATTATGTCCAACAATTATCAAAAATTACTGATGAAGAACTCAATAGACTAAAGGAGACAATCTAATGCCCAAAACAATTGTATTAGATAAAAAATCAGTCAATTTCCTGAAGAAAATCACTGAACTAAGTGGCGAAATAATTACACTCTGTGACCAATGCGGAACATGTTCCGGTGGATGTCCTGTCATAGAAGATATGGACATTACACCTTCTCAATTAATGAGAATGGTACTGATTGGAGATCAGACTGTGTTACAAAGCAAGACAATGTGGTTATGTGCTACATGCAATACCTGCACTGTTCGTTGTCCACGGGGACTTGATGTCTCAAAAGTAGCAGAAGCATTGCGGCAGACAACATTACGCCAATCTATTGATAAAGTAAAAATAGATGAAATTCCAAAAGAAGAATTGGCTGAATTACCGCAAATTGCTTTAGTAGCAGCTTTTCGAAAATTGACATCATAGGCCAATAAAAATATTAGCGTCTATTCGCGTTCATTCGCGGTTAGAGGAAAAAAAGGATATATTGAATGAAAATACCATACTATCCCGGATGTACTTTAAAATCTACTGCAAAACATTTTGAAAATTCTGCTATTGCCAGTGCAAAAGCATTGGATATAGAATTTATTGAATTGCCAAAATGGAATTGCTGTGGAGTTGTCACTCCTCTTGCGGAAGATGATATTATGCATCATGTCGCACCTGTTAGAAATATGATCAGAGTACTTGAAATGAATAAAGCAGGTACTGTTTCTAATGAAAAACGATTACTCACTCTGTGTTCAATGTGTTTTAATACTCTTAAAAGATCAAGTTTACGAGTTAAAGAAAAAATTGACGATCTGGATATTCTAAATGATTTCATGTACAAAGAAGAAGATTATGATGGAAGTGTTGAAATAGTACATTTTCTCGAAATTCTCAAAGAAAATGGATTTGATAAGATCAATAAGAAAGTTAAGAAATCACTGAAAGATCTAAAAGTTGCACCTTATTATGGATGCATGCTTTTAAGACCGAAAGATATTGGACTTGATGATCCGGAAAGACCAACCATTTTTGAAGAATTATTAAGTGCATTAAATGCACCGCCAGTTGACTGGAGAGCAAAGAATAAATGCTGTGGAAGTTTTCTGACTCTGGAGAATAAGGAGACAGTTGCAAAACTTGGTCATGATATTTTGACTAATGCTCAGAAATCAGGAGCAGATATGATTATCACAAGTTGCCCTTTATGTGCTTTTAATCTGGATAACAGACAAAAAATCATTAAGAAAATACATCCTGAATTCGAGACAATTCCTGTTTTATATTTTACTCAATTAATGGCGATTGCCTTTGGACTTGATAAGGAATTAATAGGTTTAGATAAAAATTTTATTAATCCAATACCTTTACTCGAATCAAAAGGTCTTTTATAATTTACATTACAAAATCAATTAGCGTTAATAAGCGTTCATTAGCGGTAAATAGATTTCAAATAAAACTCAAATTTAAAACATATAAAATGAGGTATAGACAATGAAAATGAAAGAAAATATGGTGACAGTTTACATTATGGGAGAAGCCTATGATGTACCTGACTCTTCTACAATTATCACTGCAATGGAATATGCCGGATTTCAATTAACAACTGGTATAGGTTGCAGAGAAGGATTTTGTGGAGCTTGTGCTACAATTTACAGAGAAAAAGGAGATTACAAACTTAAAGGAGCACTTGCTTGTCAGACAGTTGTAACCGATGGTATGACACTTGCCCAAATTCCTTTTATGCCTTCTGAAAAACCTATTTATAATCTTCAGGAAATAACTGCTGATATTAATACAGTAAAAGAACTTTTTCCCACAATTTTTCGCTGTGTTTCATGTAATACATGCACAAAAGCATGTCCCCAGGATATTGAAGTAATGGATTATATTCAGGCTCTCAAAAAAGGTAATATTGCAGAAGCCGCGGATATTTCCTTTGATTGTATCCGATGTGGGCTTTGTGCTCTGAGATGTCCAGCAGAAATAGTCCAGTATAATGCAGCAACATTAGCACGGAGATTATATGGTCGTTACCTTGCTAAAAAAAGTCCTGAAGTAGATGAAAGTATAAAAGAAATCGAAGATGGAAAATATGATAAGGAATTAGATGATCTCACAAAAATGGATCGAAAAACACTATCAGAAAAATATTATTCCAGAGAAACAAAACTTAGATAAATATTATAATTATTAAAATATAAGGGGACAAAATGTATCCTGATTATATGCTCGAATCAATAAAACAAGTAGAAAAAACCCGTCCTGAGAGATATGAACTTTCCAAAAAATATGGTAAGCAGGTTTTTCCTCCTATGAATGAAAAAGAACGTGATGACATTCTTACCAACTTTCATCCGGACTATAAAGATGATGCTTTAACAGAAATTAAAATCGGTCCCAATAAGGGCGAAAAACTAACATCCGCAGTATCAAATATGCTTGAATCACACACTCGTATTGATCCGGCAAAATTTGATCTGAACAAACCAGACCATGAAACTGATGTACTCATTATCGGAGCTGGTTCTGCTGGAATGTCGGCTGCAATAACTGCTGCAGGCAATGGCAGTGAAGTTTTAATTGCAACAAAACTCCGACTTGGTGATTCTAATTCTATGATGGCTCAAGGTGGAATTCAGGCCGCTGATCAAAAAGATGATTCTCCTGTTTTACATTATCTGGATATTATGGGAGGCGGGCATTTTGATAATCAACCTGATTTAGTAAAAGCCTTTGTAAAAGATGCACCTTTAGCAATCAAATGGCTTTCGGATCTGGGTGTAATGTTTGATAAAAATCCTGATGGTTCTATGATGGTAAAACCTGGTGGAGGAACTTGTAGAAGCAGGATGCATTCCACACGTGATTATACAGGTGCTGGAATTTGTCGTGTATTACGTGATGAAGTGTACAATTTGCCCGATAAAATAAAATATCTCGAATACTCCCCTATTGTTGAATTAATACTTGATGATAAAGGTCAGGCAGCAGGTGCGATTTCCTATCATTTAGGAACGAAACAATATTCTGTGATTAAGGCAAAAACTGTAATTATTGCTACCGGTGGTTTCGGTAGATTACATATTCGTGGTTATGAAACATCTAATCATTATGGAGCAACTGCTGATGGATTGATGCTCGCTTACCGTGCTGGTGTGAAGTTAAGTTTCATGGATTCCGTACAATATCACCCTACCGGTGCTGTTTATCCGGAACAAATTCTTGGTTTTTTATGTACAGAAAAGATCAGGACAATGGGTGCTCAGCCTGTTAACAAAAATGGCGAATTGTTTGTATATCCGCTTGAACCAAGAGACATCGAAGCTTCTTCATTTATCCGTGAATCTACAGAAAGAAATCTTGGAGTTACTACACCTTCCGGACTGAAAGGTATTTGGCTTGATTCTCCACTAGTAGATATGATAAACGGTGAAGGTTCGATAAATAAATATCTACCGGCAATGTATAGACAATACTCACGTTTTGATATTGATATCGCAAAATATCCAATGCTGGTTTTTCCTACACTTCACTATCAAAATGGTGGAGTACAAATTAATGATAATGCAGAAACTACAATTCCAGGACTTTATGTTGCTGGTGAAGCAACAGGTGGAGTTCATGGACGAAATAGACTCATGGGAAATTCTCAAATGGATCTCATAGTTTTCGGCCGACGTTCCGGTTTACATGCTTCTGAAAGAGCAAAAAAAGGTGTAGATTTTGGTAAAATGAGTTTGGAACATGTTTATTCTTATGAAAAAGAAGTAAATAAAATTAATATTGACAAAAAGAAAATAGCTCCAATTCTTCTTCCTGATTATATTCCAAATCATGTTAAAGAAAAACAGGTTGATACTGAATATTTTGGTACTTTGAGGTAGAGGGTAGTTAAATTGGCGTGCTCTGCGAAACGAAGTAAGTCAATCCATCAAAAGCCGGATCTTCGTCTGGGGTTTTGGCGGGTTCTGAAGAAACATAATAAAAAATTTATACAAATAGAAAGGTGATTGTATGCAAAAAATTAAATTAGATTTAAGTAATCTCAATGAAGCGTTCCCTGATAATTTTACAGAGGAGCAAAAAGCAAAAGGGAAAACACTTTTTCTGAAAAAACTTGCAGAAGATGCCCATGAATTTTATGGAGGAAAAATTCAAACCGGACCTAAAGCAGGAGTTTTTGGTTTCAACTGGTTTAATGTCTGGTATACTCCAGGAGTTTCAAAAGTATCAACAACAATAAGAGATGATAATACTCGCTCTTTTGATTTGTCAAACCGAGGAAACTTAGTTGGTGTTGTAAGCGATTCTACCAGAGTTTTGGGTGATGGCGATTGTACTCCTCCCGGTGGACTTGGCGTAATGGAAGGAAAAGCATTTTTGATGAAATACCTCGGTGGTGTTGATGCTGTTGCATTATGTATGGATAGTAAAAATGAAAAAGGTGAACATGATCCGGATACGATCATAGAATTCGTAAAACGAGTTCAGCCAAGTTTTGGTGCAATAAATTTAGAAGATATATCTCAACCTAATTGCTATAAAGTTCTGGATACATTACGTGATGCATGTGATATCCCAGTATGGCATGATGATGCACAGGGAACTGCATGTGTAACATTGGCAGGATTAATTA
>JAOZSG010000142.1 GCA_029939785.1 Fidelibacterota bacterium
ATCGTATGGCAAAAATATTACTTGTTGACGATGATTATGATTTTGTTTCTAGTGTAAAAATTGTTTTAGAAAATGCGGGGTATGATATAGTAACCGCACATACCAGATTAAAAGGCTTGGAATTATTTGAACAGGAAAAACCTGACTTGGCTATTCTGGATGTAATGATGGATGAACCGGATGATGGATTTTCATTAGCTCAGGATTTGAAAATAAAATACAAAAATGTATCTATTTTAATGTTATCAAGTATTGGTCAGGTAACAGGAATGAGTTTTGGTAAAGATAATGAAATGGTTCCTGTTGATGATTTTGTAGAAAAACCAATAATGCCTAACAAATTACTTGAAAAAGTAAAACAACTATTAGAAAAATAAGGAGTTAGGAAATGCAGGTAGTTGAAAGGGAAATATTAAAAAAAGAATTGACAGAACTCATTAACAAATATGGTTCTGAGCGTTCCGCACTGATGCCTATATTACAGTTTTTTCAGGAAAAATACAGATATCTATCAGGTATTATTATGCAGGAAACTGCACATGCTTTAGGTATTCATCCTGTTGAAGTAGAAGGTGTTGCCAGTTTTTATAGTTTTTTTAAAACTGAAGGCAAACAAGGAAAATATATTATAAGATTATGTCAGACTATTTCTTGTGATCTTGATGGAAAAAGTAAAGTTGCACGTCAATTGGAAAATGAACTTGGTATAAAATTTGGTGAGACTACAAAAGATGGAATGTTTACTCTAGAGTACACAAATTGTCTTGGGATGTGTGATCAGGGGCCGGCGATGATGATAAATGATCGTTTGTTTTCCAAAGTTACATTAGATAAAGTATCCAAAGTATTAGCAGATTGTAAGAAAGATTTTGTTAAATCTGATTTTCCAACTGTTGTTCCGTCAGATGTTAAAAAAAGTGGTCCAATTTTGGAGCATGGAGTTAAGCCATTTGAAAGTTTAAAAACCGCTTTAGATATGAAACGATCTGATATTATTCTTGCTTTACGTGAAGCTGGATTAAAAGGTCGTGGCGGAGCAGGGTTTCCAACTTCGATAAAATGGCAACTTGCTGCTGCTGCAAAAGCAGATGAGAAATACGTTGTTTGTAATGCTGATGAAGGTGAGCCCGGAACATTTAAAGATAGATATTTATTATACAATCATACAGATATAATGATAGATGGTATGACAATAGCTGCTTATGTTTTAGGTGCAAAACAGGGTTATATTTATCTGCGTGGTGAATATAGATACATGAAAGAATATTTAAAAGAAGCGATAGCCAAACGTAAAGAATCTAATCTTTTGGGCGATAACATTCTTGGTAAAGAAGGTTTTACTTTTAACCTTGAGATGAGAATGGGTGCCGGTGCATATGTTTGTGGTGAAGAAACCGCACTTATAGAATCTATGGAAGGTGAAAGAGGAGAACCAAGAAACAGGCCTCCTTTTCCTGTAGATACAGGCTTTAATCAAAAACCTACTGCTGTAAATAATGTAGAAACATTTATTGATGCGGCATTGATTTGTGCAAAAGGTGCAAAATGGTTTAGTAATATTGGTTCAGACAAATCAAAAGGTAGTAAAATATTTAGTATTTCCGGATCTTGTAAAAATCCGGGAATTTATGAGTTGCCCTATGGAATTACTATTAATGAACTATTGAAAGAAATCGGTGGTGAAGATGCTAAAGCTGTTCAGGTTGGCGGTGCTGGTGGACAGTGTGTGCCTCGAAACGAATTTGATAGAGTAATTGGCTATGAAGATGCTTCATCAGGTGGATCTATTATAGTTTTTGGTCCTGATGTAGATATGCTCAAAGTAGCAAAGAATTTCATGGAGTTTTTTGTTGAAGAATCATGCGGGCAATGTACTCCTTGTCGTGATGGAAATCCAAAATTACTTGAAGGTATTGAAATGCTTGAAGAAGGTCGTTGTTCATATTCATATTTAGAAGAACTTCTAAAACTTGGAGAAACAATGCAAATATCTTCTAAGTGTGGTCTTGGACAATCGAGTCCTAATGCTTTCGTGTCAATCGTGAAAAACTTCCAATCTGAAATTCTTGGCCGTGTGCCGGAAAAAGTGTAAGGAGGATTAGAAATGTCAGAAAAATTATTAAACAGTAAGTCAAGAGCTCCAAAGAGTACAACTCCTTCAAAAGTTAATATTCCTACTAATCTGGAAGCACTCGGAGCATTGATAAAAATATCTATTGATGGAAATGATTTAAAAGTTCCAATGGGTACAACAATTCTAGCTGCAGCCAAAACTCTGGGAATTACAATTCCTACTTTATGTCATCATGAAGATTTATGTGTTGCCGGTGTTTGCAGAATTTGTGTTGTAGAAATTGAAGGAATGAGAAATTTGCAGGCTGCATGTGCATTCCCAATTACATCACCTTTAACAATTTTTACTCATACAAGAAAAGTAAGACAAGCACGTCGTCATACTCTCGATTTATTATTATCAAATCATTATGGTGAATGTTACTCATGTGTTAGAAATAACAATTGTGAACTTCAGGCGTTAGCAAAAGAATATGGTGTTGATTTCTATCGTTTTGGTCATATTGAAAAGCCAAAAAGAGGACAGGATAATTCTAGTTATGCTATCACTCGAGATATGGATAAATGTATTCTTTGTCGTCGTTGTATTCGTACATGTGTTGATTTACAGGAAGTTGGTGTGTATGATGCTTTATCTCGTGGAGATGATACCTATATAGGTACATTCATGGATTCTGCAATGTCTGATCTTATTTGTATCAACTGTGGCCAGTGTATTAATCGCTGTCCTACCGGAGCACTAAGAGCAAATGATCCATCAGATACAATTTGGGACGCTATTGATAATCCCAAAAAACATGTGATTATTCAGACTGCACCTGCTCCAAGATCTGCCATAGGTGAGTGTTTCGGCTTAGAGCCTGGTACACCTATGACTTTTGAAATGAATACTGCAATGAGATATTGTGGATTTGATAAAGTATTTGATACAAACTTTTCAGCAGATTTGACAATTATTGAAGAAGGTACTGAATTAGTTCTCCGTCTTTACAAAGCATTAGTACTCAAAGAAGATGTTGCACTTCCTCAATATACATCCTGTTCACCGGGTTGGGTAAAATATTTGGAACATTTTTATCCGGAAATGATTCCAAATTTATCATCAGCAAAAAGTCCTCAGCAAATGTTTGGTTCTGTAATTAAAACTTATTATGCCGAACAAAATAATATTGATCCTGCTGATATTGTGACTGTTGCGTTGATGCCTTGTACGGCGAAAAAGTTTGAATGTAACAGACCTGAAATGTATGATTCAGGATTCAAAGATGTTGATTTTGGATTAACTACCCGTGAGATGGCTCAAATGTTCAAAGAAGCTGGAATTGATCTTCCTGCAATGAAAAAATCAGATTTTGATGATCCATTTGGAACAATGACCGGTTCTGGAATTATTTTTGGTGCTACAGGTGGAGTAATGGAATCTGCTATTCGTACCGTTTATGAATTGGTAACCGGAAAGAGAATAGATGATCTTTTCGAACATGCTAATATTATTCCTGTTCGTGGTTTTGATGGTGAACATTTTGAAGGCGTAAAATATGCAGAACTAACTTTTGATGAAGTTGGTCCTGTGCCTGCAATTCTTGCTCATCTGGTTCCAAATTGGGATTGGTTGAAAGGTGTTACACTTAAAGTAGGTGTTGCTCATGGTACAGCTAATGCAAAAAAAGTAATAGAAGATATCAAAGCAGGCGGAAAAATGAGTGAATGTCATTTTATCGAATTCATGGGATGTCCTGGTGGATGTCTTGGTGGCGGTGGTATGCCAATACCAACTGATGAAAAAATCCGTGCAGCGAGAGCCAGAGCAATTTATGCTGAGGATGAAAGTAGTGAAGTAAGAAAATCTTATGAAAATCCAGCAGTATTGAAATTATATACTGAATTTTTCACTGATGGTCCTTGTGGACATAAAAGTCATAAATTACTACATACCAATTATGTTAATCGAGGAAAAAAAGTCGTTTAATTACAGTTTATAGTAATGTTATATAAATCGACTTCCTATTTTAATTGGGAGTCGATTTTTTTTAATTATTTTTGTTACTGATATATTGAAAAATAAATATGACAAATTGGAGGTTAAAATGATAAAGTTTGATCGAAGACAATTTTTAAAAAAGAGTATGCAGGCAGGATTAGGAATTACAGCCACCCAGTACCCAGCATCAATCTATCTGAAATGCTGCTTGTCCTGCATTTGATGTGAAAAATTGTGCTTCTTTAATATTTTGTGGGAATTTTATTTCGTAATGCTTTTTCCATGAATCAATAAAATCTTCCACATTTTCTTTTGTTACCATAGCCCAAACACTACCTCCAAATCCTGCTCCAAAAGATGATGCAGCAATAGCACCAGATTCTCTTGCTGATTTTGCAAGAAATACAGTCTGATCCACCTGATTTTTTAGTAAACTTGTTGCTAATTCCTGAGACTTTTCAACCTGTTTTCCAAACTCTTTAACATCTTGGTTCTGCAGGTTCAAGATGGCATTTGGAATTATTTCATAATTTTCATAATAAAATTGATTTAATCTGTCATGAAGATTTTTTCTTGAAAAATGCTTATTCTCATGTATTTCTATTAATTGTTTTAATTTGGAGAGATTCTCTTTAGAATTTGAAATTATATCAGCAAGATTAGTTGCTTTTTGTTCATTATTTTCATTCCACAAGTCCACTAATGTTGAAATCAGTTTTGATACCATATTATATTTTTTTAGAGCATTTCCGGTTTTTACAGCCTGAACACCACTACTACAAATAACAAATGTATAGTCTTCCGGCAACTTGATATCTTTTTGAAATTCGACAGGACAGTAGGAATATTCACTTAAAGTTCCGTCTTTACAATTCAATATGGCAGTATGATCTTCACTCCCACCAAAAGTTCCAACACCTTTATCTCCTACTAAATTTTTAAATGTCAGACCGTTTTCAATTGATGCTAAATATTCAGCAAAATCAATTTTTGATTTTATGTTATTTTTAAAATCAGGATGATTCTCCAAATCATTCACACCACTTAATGCAAAAAAAATGGCTATCATAAATGCACTGGAACTACTCATACCAGAAGCTTGTGGTAAATCACTGTCAAATACAATATCGCAGCCCTTCAAATTTTCTCCAAAATTGAGAACAACTCTTCGAATGACATTCATTGGATAATTTGACCAATCTCCTGTTTTTGCTGTAATATCTTTGTCTAATTCAAATTCTATTTTTTTACCCATTCCCATAGAATATATACAGACTTTTTTATCACTTCTCGATGTTGAAAGAATACAAAAACCTTTATCGGCAGCAATTATTAAACTACTTCCACCAGCATAATCAGTATGAGAACGAAAAAATTAATTCATTCGCATTAGAGAAAAAATCCGTTAAAATCAGGATCAACTTTTTTATTTCCGATTGAAATTAATTTTTTGGCTGATTTTTTAAATAGTAAACTTTTGTAATTGGCAGATTCTATGTTCAGCCCATTTTTTATGAGCGATTTTTCAATTTTACCAGTGTTGAAAAAATCTTGAATAATCATCTGCATAACTTCACCATAAATTCATATTCTTCACTTCAACCATTTTAACAAATTTAACTAATTCACCTATTCAGCATGTAATTTATTAAATGATTTAAATAAAAATACAGTACCCAATCCTGCTACAACTAATAAAATAAAACCCATTAACAGGTTACCATATACAAAGTTACCAATAGCGAATAGACTAGAATAAATAACTATACAGCCAATGAATACACATAGTATTTGCAATGGCATTTCCCATGGAATTCCCTGATCTTTTTCATTAATTATATCACCTTCTTTGATAGCTTTGTCGATGACTTTTTTCCAGCCTGGACCACCAGGTCTTGTTAGTCTGTAAAAGCTGCGTAATATTTCATCATTTTCGGGTTTTGTTACTAATGTAGTAATTATCCATATTACAGTATTTATTCCAACTGCGATTAACAGTTTCATGGCAAAACCATCCAGTATAGAATTTGCAATGGCTGTATCATCTACAAATACAACTAAAATTACAGCAACAACAGTAGCACCCAACATTACAACAATTTCAGTCCATGCATTAATTCGCCACCAAAACCATCTTAATAAATAGACAGCTCCGGAACCGGCTCCTGATAAAATAAGTATATTGAAAGCCTGTGTAGCATTATTTAAAAAGAATAAAGCAACTATCGCTGTTAATATCATTAATACAACAGTTGAAAATCTACCCATGAAAACTAGCTCTTTTTCACTGGCATCAGGTTTTACAAATCTTTTGTAAAAATCATTAACAACATAAGAAGAACCCCAGTTTAAATGTGTTCCAATTGTTGACATATATGCTGCAATTAAAGATGCGATTACCAGTCCCAGCCAACCCGGACCCAGTTTCGTCAACATTGCCGGATATGCTATATCATGTTTTAAATATGTATCACTAATAATAGGAAATTCGGCTTTGATAGAAGCTAAATCAGGATAAATAATCATAGATGCTAATGCAACAATAATCCATGGCCATGGACGCAAAGCATAGTGTGCAAAATTAAAAAATAAGGTCGCACCAATTGCATTTTTTTCATTTTTTGCTGCTAACATGCGTTGTGCAATATAGCCACCGCCACCAGGTTCTGCACCCGGGTACCATGCCGCCCACCATTGTACTGCAATTGGGATTATTAATAGAGGAACATAGGTTGAAGGATCTGAAAAGTCAGGGATAAATTTTATAGTATCACCCAGATTTTCAAGCATTCCACTTAGACCTCCGATGGATTGTATTTCCGGTTGTTTGACAGCAACAACTGCGGCGAATACAGCACCAAACATTGCAATGCTATATTGGAAAAAATCCGCCCAGATTACTCCTTTTAAACCACCCATAGCAGCGTAAATAACAACAACTGTAGATGCAATAACAACTGTAATCCATGGAGCCAAACCAAACATTACGGCACCAATTTTAATAGCTGCCAATGTTACTGTTCCCATTATTAAAACATTGAAAAATAAGCCTAAATAAATAGAACGGAATCCACGTAAAAATGCAGCAGGTTTGCCACTGTATCTTTTTTCATAAAATTCCAGATCTGTCATCACATTAGAGCGTCTCCAAAGTTTTGCATATATAAATACTGTAACCATACCTGTAATCAAAAATGCCCACCATGCCCAGTTTTTGGCTACTCCGTTTTCACGAACCATTCCTGTAACTAAATTTGGAGTATCAGCAGAAAATGTACATGCTACCATAGAAACTCCCAATAACCACCATGGCATTCCTCTGCCACCGAGGAAGAATTCAGATGTGTTTTTTCCAGCAGTTCTTGATGCAATATATCCTATAGATAATACTATGACAAAAAATATTCCTATGATTGCCCAATCAATTGTTTGTAATAACATTAGATTTTCTCCTGATTTTTATTTTCCTTAAAATAATCCCGTACAATTAAAATATCCTCTTTACTTGTCAAATCCGGTACGTGTTCTTTGATAGGAATTCCAAGCATTTGCCCTGGATTTTCTCTTACCATATTTAAAATTGCTGTTGGTAATTCCTTTTCATTTCGATTAGGATTAATAGGGCAATTCTTAAGATATGGATAAATCATTTGACCGGAAAACTTAAAAATATTCATACTAACTCTGATAATTCCATTTGAGTCAGAGAATTTTTGAACTTCTAATTCTCCTGGTTTTTCGATGATATCTAATAAATAATTATTGGCATCAACTGAAGTAATAGCAAAAGACTCTACTCTTTCTTTTGTGAATTTTAGACCATTCCGATCATAATTAAGCCACGCGTTTGGACTATCTGTTTCAATTAGTAGTTTTATACCTTTTATTGAATAAAGATTATCACTGTTACAAACCAAAAAAGGTTTAGTTTTTAGATCTGGAATTTGTTCCATTGTTTGTAATACTGCATCAGCAGTTCCAAAAGGTTTTTCTCTGCCTTCAGGAATATATTGAATAGCATACGTAATATTCATACCAAGAAAAGTAGTACCGTAATGCTCTTTTAATTCGTTATTATCTTTTCCAACTACAATATTAATATTTTTAATTCCACTCTCTTTTGCATTTTCAAAAACATAATCTAAAAATGGGCGTTCACCAATTATTATCATGCCTTTACTTGTAGTATTGGCAGAATGAATATCTGCATCTGATAATCCTTTTGAATGGATTGATTTTTTCATTCGTGAAGATTTACCACCGGCAAGTATTAATAATGTATCAGTCATTGATTTTCCCTTAACTTTATATTTATAGTATTTTTTTAAATGATCGAAAAGTTAGCATTTTTTTTTAATTTTTGACATGATTATTTATTTTCTTGAATGTTTTATTTTTATTAATGAGATTTATGAAAATAAAAAACAAAAAGTA
>JAOZSG010000143.1 GCA_029939785.1 Fidelibacterota bacterium
TGAAAATTGAAAATCAGATAGATAAAGCTTCGAGCACCCTTCGACAGGCTCAGGATGACAGAGTGATAAATAGGAAGTAGTAAATGCAAAATAAAATTTTGATTATCGATGATGATGAAAAATTATTAGTTCGGCTACAAAGATACTTAGAAAAATTTGAATACAATGTTGATGTTGTTGCAAATCCGATAAAAGGTCTTGAAATGGTTAGCGAATTATTACCGGATTTGATTATTCTGGATGTGATGCTCCCTGAGATTGATGGATTTGAAACATTACGTAAATTACGTAAAAAACATGAAAAAATTCCTGTTATTATGCTTACAGCGAGAGGAGATGTGACAGAAAGAATTGTGGGGCTTGAACTTGGTGCAGATGATTACCTACCGAAACCATTTGAACCACGTGAACTTGTTGCCAGAATACAGACAGTATTACGCAGGATTAATCCTAGTAAAAAAGAGGATGAAAAAGAACTAATTCAGATTGGTCAATTGGAAGTGAATTTTAGAAATCATCAGGTTCATTTAGGTGGTAATCTAATTGATATAACACATCTTGAGTTTCAATTACTAAGTGTTTTTATAGAAAATCGAGGTCGAGTTCTTGATCGAAATTTTCTACTAGATAATTTACGTGGAATGGATTGGGAGAATTTCAATAGATCCGTAGATGTACTTATTAGCAGGCTCAGACAAAAATTGAAAGAAGATCCCAAAATTCCTAAGTATATTAAGACAGTTTGGGGCTCCGGCTATATGTTTTTAGAGGGAGAATAAAGTGGAATTTTATAAAATTCATAATTCAATATATACTAAAATAATTATTGTCCTTGGTGTTTCTTATCTTGTCTTTATGACCTTACAAATGCAAACTCATCGTTATATATTTAAGCAACATCATTTTAAGAAAATTCAACAAAGTACAAATAATTTATTGAAATATGCAATTGAGGATATTGGAGAACCGATTGATACAACTGTTGTAAAAAATATTGCAAAAAAATTGGATATTCAAATAAGAGTCATAACTCCCAAATATACTTATTCCACACCTGTTGATATGCGTGCTTTAAGACCTGAAAAAATAATTAATTATGGCGATAAAAGTTTGGATATCGGATTTGATAATGGACTTGTTGCAAATATTAATAAAAACGGAATAAAATACCAGTTTATTATGGAACGGAAAGAGGATAGTTTTGATTATGTAATTAGTATTTTTAGATTGATGATTGGTATTTATATTACTGTGCTTCTTATTGTAATCTATATTGCACTTCGTTTTATTTTTAAGCCAATAGATATCCTTCATAAGGGAGTTAAAAAAATATCTGAAGGTAATTTGGATTATGAAATTAAATCTAATAGAAAAGATGAACTTGGAGAGTTAATAGATTCTTTTAATGGAATGAGAACTCATATTAAAAAAATGATTCAGGCACGAGAGCAATTATTGTTAGATGTAAGTCATGAATTGCGATCTCCTTTAACAAGAGTTAATGTCTCATTGGAATTAATGGATGATAGCGAAGATAAAAAGGATATTGAAAATGATATGAAAGAGATGGAATCAATGATTTTAGAACTTTTGGAAAGTGCAAAGTTGCAGAGTGAACACGGTGCACTTGAGTTGGAAAATATTAATATTATTGATTTATTGAACTCTGTTTACTATTACTATAAAAATGATTTACCTGGAATACACTTAAATAATATACCATCTGAAATAAATCTAAATGTTGATGCAGAGCGAATAAAAATATTAATGAAAAATATTATAAGTAATGCATTGAAATATTCAGATTCAAAAGGAAAGCAAGTTGAAATTTCCATTGATAATAAAGCAGATTTTTGTTCAATAAATATAAAAGATTTTGGACAGGGAATACCAGAAGATGAAATTCCTTTTATATTCGAACCTTTTTATCGGGTAGATAAATCCAGAAACAAGAATACAGGTGGTTATGGACTTGGTATGAATCTTTGTAAGAAGATTATGGATGCTCACAAGGGAAATATTGATATTGAGAGTGAACTCGGTGTTGGTACTACTGTAACTTTAAGATTTAATAAAAATTAATTTTTTTGTTGGAAAATATAATTTGTTTCATTATGTTGCTTGATATTACGGAAATTGTTATAAAAAATTAATTAATTAGACTTTAAGTTATTATTATTTCAAGAATTAATTTATAAAAGGAGAAATCATGAAAAAATTGAAACTACTTTTAATTGTTCTCTTAATACTATCAATTATACCATTTGTTTATGGAAATGATGTACTCACTTTTGATGGTGACGATGATTGTGTCGTATTTCCTTTAGCACCTGAAATGCATTTGCCCTTTGATAATTATACTGTATCTGTTTGGTTTAATATTAATGGTGATATTTTAAATGACAATGATCATCATATAATATTTGAAACCGGTGGAGCTGCTAATGGTTTGAATATGTATATAAAAGATGGTGTATTATATGCAGGTGTTTGGTCAAGTTCTCACGGTTTTCCCGGTAAATGGGTTGAAACTCCAGTAATAGCAAATCATTGGTATCATGCTGCTCTTGTTTATCAGAGTGGAACTGTTGCAGGAGTCACATTATATTTAGATGGAAGTAATGCGAATGTTGCAGATGTTCCTAATCTAGATTATCCAACAATAGCATGTCATCCTGATTGGGCTGGTATTGGTGCACAAATACATGCCACAAATCTACCTGATGGAGAGAGAGAAATATCCTATAAAAGTAATTTTTTTAAAGGAAGTATTGATGAACTTGTATTATTTAAATTAGCTTTAGATTCAGATGATATTGCAAAACTGGCAACTGTAAATCCGGATGATCCTGAAACGCCATTAGAATTAATTACTCATTTACGTAATCATGCAGGAAAAATACGTTTTCCCAACATTATTGCTTATTATAGTATGAGTAACTTTTATAAAATATGGTCTTTAAGTCATTTATTTGGTTGGTTGTCAATAGAATTTTTAGATAACGATCTGGATAATATTAATGAGAATGATGATCTTGTCACTGATTTTTTATCTATTGATAAATGGTGTAATATATGTTATGATGGTAAAATTTGTGGTAATCCTGAAAAAGATGATCAATCATTACCTGTTGAGTTTGCATCATTTGAAGCAGTTGTTAATAATGGTTCTGTAAAACTTACCTGGGAAACTGCATCAGAAACAAATAATGCAGGGTTTAATGTATATCGTTCAGTCAATGCTGAGGAAGGTTTTCATAGAATTAATCCCGAATTAATTAAAGGTGCTATAAGCAGTACTACAAATAATAAATATTCCTTTATAGATACTGGAATTGAACCAAATGTAAAATATTCGTATATGATTGAAGATGTTGCTACAGATGGTGCGACAGCGAAACATGAACCAATTGAAGCAGTTTATAAATCAGAAAAAATTGTAGTAGATAACTTTAAACTACATAAATGTTATCCAAATCCATTCAACCCATCAACAAATATTAATTTTTCTATACCTCAAAAGGGAAAAGTTAAAATTGTTGTTTATGATATTAAAGGTCAATTAATTACTACTCTAATAAATAGAAATTATTCTGAAGGCCAGTACAGCGTAAAATGGAATGGAACAGATTCTAATAATAACAATGTAAGTGCAGGAGTCTATTTTTACAGAATGGAAACTGATAATGGTTATTCATATACTGAAAAGATGATTCTTACAAAATAGAGGATTGGTAATAGGTAAAAAAAAATCCCGGTCATTGTGATACGGGATTTTTTTTTACCATATGTCACCCATGTCTTGAACCGTACCCCGGGTAAAAACAGAATATCCAATATCGAATAAGGAATTTCCAATTATGAATGAAAAAAAGTTGCTTTCTCAGGATTGATTTGAGTTCGTAATGTGGGAGTTCAGTACTAAATATTAGTTAATGGGCTGCTAATGATTTTTCTTGTAGGACAACTTTATAAAGTTGTCCTACAAGAGATTAATTTAAAAAGAAATTTACTTTATTTCCCGCTAATAGTCATTTCTTTTATTTTGAAAGTTGGTGCATCAGTACCACGAAGGAATTCCAGATCGTTACCAATCATTGTGATATTTTTCATCATATCTAAAATGTTGGATGCAACTGTAAATTCCTGAACAGGATGAGTTAGTTTTCCATCTTTTATCCAGATACCTTCAGCACCACGTGAGTAATCGCCAGTAATGTCATTTACGCCGGTCCAATGAACATTAGTCAGATATAGACCGTCTTTCACAGAACCGATTATTTCTTCAGGAGAATATTTTCCTTTTTTCATGTAGAAATTTGTGGTTGCAGGTGAAGGATTAGAACTCAAACCTCTTGATGCACTTCCTGTGGATTTCATTTTCAGTTTTTTTGCTGTATATGTATCCAACAGGTAGCTTTTTAAAACACCATTTACAATAACATTATTTACACGACTGGGAAGACCTTCATCATCAAATAGTCTTGAACCTAAACCATCGAGCATTAAGCCATCATCAACAAGATTCATTTCTGAAACAGCAACTTGTTCATTTAATTTATCCAGTAAAAAGGACTGTTTTCTATAAATAGCACTACCAAGGATTACATTTGCAATTTTACTTAGAAAATCACTACCAACCTGAGGATCAAAAACAACAGGAACATTTTGTGTATTCGGCTTAATTGCACCAAGTTTTCTTACAGTACGTTTTGCAGCAGTCACGCCAATACTGTCTAAATCTTCCAGTTGATTAAAAAAACGTTTTCCACTGTACCAATAATCTGTTTGTTTTACATCATTCTCTTCAGCCATTAATGATAAGCTCAGGCTACATCTGGAAAATTTTTGTTCTCCATAAAAGCCTTTTGAGTTTGCAATAATCCATGTTGAAACAGAATCACTCCATGAAGAACCGTCGGAATTGGTAATTCGTTTATCATATTCCATTCCGATTTTTTCCAGTTTTTTTATCAATGCTATTTTTTTGTCAGTTGTGATTTTTGCAATTGCAGGATCGAATGAATTTAATTTTGCATTCGCTAAACCCATATTCCCTTTTTCTGGCAAACCAGCAAATTCATCAGCACCTGTTACGCCTGCCATTTCTACAGTTCTATTGATCAAATCATCAATAGTTTCTGTTCGGAAATCACTGGTTGATGTTATCGCAGTTTTTTGATTTTTTATTACTCTAATTCCAAGACCTTTTGGGCTCGATTGTGTAAGTTTTTCAATTTCACCTAATCGAACATCAATATTTGATCTGGTTGAACTTGAAATAACCACATCTACTTCATCAGCACCTTTATGGAGTGCTTTTTTTATAATATATTCTGTAATTTGTTTTAATTCCATGATCGCTTCCTTTATGAGTTTGTTCCGCCTACAGTAATTTCGCTAACTTTTGTGGTTGGTATTCCAACACTTACAGGTACTCTCTGTCCACTTTTTCCACAAGTCCATGAACCGGGTGAAATTGTCGGATCATTTGCAACCATTGTAACTTTTCTCATAACTTCAGGACCATTTCCAATAAGTGTTACATCTTTTAATGGAGTTGTAAGTTTACCATTTTCGATGAGATATGCTTCATAAACACCAAAAGTAAAATCACCTTTAGTAATATCAACCTGACCTCCTCCAAAACGTTTTGCATAGATGCCATATTTAACAGAACCAATTACTTCTTCCGGTGAATATTTTCCACCTCTCATAAAAGTATTTGTCATTCTAGGAATTGCTGGATGTTTATAAGATTGTTTTCTTCCGTTACCTGTAACAGGGAGATTCATTGCTTTAGCAGACATTTCATCATGCATATAACCTTTGAGAATTCCATTTTCAACAAGAACAGTTTCATGGGGAGAATTACCTTCATCATCAATATTAATTGAACCTCTGAGATCAGGATAATTTCCAGCATCAACAATTGTACAATGTTCAGAAGCAACTTTTTTACCAACTTTTCCTGCATAATTGGAGAGATCTTTTCTATTAAAATCCGCTTCTAATCCATGACCAACTGCTTCATGTAATAATACTCCACTTTCTCCGGGTCCGAGTACAACAACCTGAGGGCCTGGAGGAGCTGCGACTGCATCAAGGTTTTTAACAGCAATTTCTGCACCTTCACGAGCTATATACTCCGGAGTATTTGTAGGAATATCAAAAAAGTCCAACCCCATACGTCCGGCTCTTCTTGATCCTGCTCCCTGCATTTTATCACCATCTTTTGTTACAACACTTGTTTGAAAAATTACCATTGGTTGAATATCTGTGAAATATTTCCCATTAGAATCGAAATACATTAGATGACGCATTTGATCCATATAGAAAACTGTACTTTTAATAACTTTGGGGCTAAAACTTTTTGCGGCTTTATTTGCCCGTTTAATAATTTTTAGTTTGCTTTGCAAATCAATATCTACTGCCAGGTTATCAATCTTATATAGGTTTTTTTTAGTAACTGCATTGATTGCAGCTACATTAACTTTTTGGGGTGTTGTAGCAATAAATGAAGCTGTTTTTGCAGCTTCTTTTAATTTCTCCATTGAAAGGTCATCTGTGTGTGCATACCCAACTTGTTCACCTTTTACTACCCTGACTCCCATACCAAGCGTTACGTTTCTTGTAGCATTTTTTACAATATCTTCTTCCATTTGAAGTGTGGAATTAGTACTAAATTCAAAAAACAGATCGGCCTTATCGCCACCATTGGCAAGAGCAATGTTAATCAAATTTTTTAAATCTTCTTTTGAAACAGGAAATACTTGTGGCATAAGTAGTTCTCCTTTAGATAAATTTTTTGAATTGCAGGCATTAAACCATAACGGTGCTGCAATTACACCGGTAGTAAGAACACTACCTGTCTTCATAAAATTACGCCTTTTCATTTTTCCTCCGATTATATAATTTTTTTTAATAACAAAGAGCTGAAATTTAAAAAATATTCGGTAGAATAAAAAAATAATTATGCTTTATGATATTTTAGATTATATTTACAATAAAATAAGTCTTAAAACGAATTGAGGTAAATATGCAGACCGGTGATATTAAATTGATAAAAAATATAAATATTCGATTAGTATTAAATTTGATACGTGAAAACCATAGAATCTCAGGAGCAAGATTAGCTCAGATTACTGGAATGCGACCATCTACAATTTCAAATATTTTAAAAAAATTATCAAAGAAAAATATAATTTTAAATATGGGTAAAGGTGATTCAACAGAGAAAGGTGGAAAACGACCTTATCTGTGGGGATTAAATGAAAATACTAACTTTATTATTGGGCTTGACATCAATATTTATGAAATTACTGCAACACTAATAAATCTTGAAGGAACAGTGACTTATAAAAAAAACATTACTCTTGATATATATAAAAGTTTAGACAATCTGGTTGAACAGATTCAAAATACTACAAATATGATAATAAATGATATGAATATCCAAGTAGATGAAATACTTGGAATGGGTATTGCCGTTGCCGGTATTGTAAATAGTGATATTGGTGAAATTATATTAACTGATATTTTACCGATGTTGAATATTCCTTTGCAAGAAAAACTTTTAGACCTTTATACTTTTCCGGTAATAGTAGAAAATAATGCAAATGCTGCGGCTCTTGGATCAAAATGGGTTGGTTCTGCAAAAGATTGTAATAATTTTATTACAATACTTATTGAAGTTTATAAACATACCGGTGGTATAGGTATGGGCATAATGATTAATAATGAATTATATCATGGTTCGTCTTATTGTTCAGGTGAATTAAATGTTAATTTACCAACTTTAAGTGATAAGTTGCTTTCACTAAGAAATCATTTATCCAAGGGTAAAATATTGAAAAAATATTCTGAAAAAGTTGATGAAATTAATGTAAATGTAATGCTAGATGCGGCTCAAAAAGGGGACAAAACCGCTAAGGAATATTTTAAAATTTTAGGGCATACAATTGGAAAAGAAATTGTACGTCCGGTTGCTGCTATAAACCCAAGTAAATTAATTCTTGCTGGTGAAATTTCATCGGTAGGTAAAATTTTATCAAGAGCAGTAGCAAAGGAGATTGAAGGTGAGATGCTCCAAATTAGTAATGATTGTCTTGAAGTTACAACAAGTGTTCACGGTAAATATATTGTATCAATTGGAGCAGCTTCCATGATTCTTGAAGAATTTTTTAAAATTCCTGTAGTAAAATCAAACACAAAAATAAATATATAAAATGTATTAATATAATTGTTATACATAATAAATGGCAATCAGCATATAATTCACAAATACAAGAAAAACGGAGATTGTTTTATAAATTTTTAGTTCAAGTTCAAAATATATATGATTATATTTATCAGAGAATTTAAAAATGAATTGCCCAACACTAAAATAAAACTACTTCAACAACTTTTAGCCAAAGCCATTGGAGAGATTAAAAAAGTTAATAAAGTAAAAGGAATTGATTTTTCAA
>JAOZSG010000144.1 GCA_029939785.1 Fidelibacterota bacterium
AATGAAAAACTAAAGCTCTGTCACATTGAGCCCGTCGAAATGTGCATCGGAGCACTAATATTAAGAAAATTGAAAATCAACTAGATACAGCTTCGAGCATCCTTCGACAGGCTCAGGATGACAAACTAGACAAAGTTTTATACTGAGTTAGTCGAAGTGCTCAGGATTACTAAAAAAAAGGAGATTATAATGAAAGGAATAATTTGTTATTATTCAGGATCAGGAAATACAAAACTAGCATTACAATATCTATCAAAAAAGGTTGATAATGTTGATTTTGAATTATTTAATATTATAAAAAATGATATACCGGATTTTAGTAAATATAATATAGTTGGTTTTGCAACTTTTGCTGATTTTGGTGCACCACCCAAATTAATGTATTCTTTTATGGAAAAAATCGAGAAACAAAATAAAAAGAATGCGTTTGTATTTAATACATTTGGATTTATTTCAGGAAAAACATTAAAAGAATTAGGGAATTTAGCAAGTAAATCAGGTTTTAATGTGCATTCCGGTTTTTCACTTCATACTCCTGAAAATTATCCACCAATGCGAAAAATGGGCAGAGATTATGATAATGCACCAAATCCAAAAGAATTACAATTGTTTGATAATTTCATAAATGATTTAAAAAATATTGTAGGTGATTTAGAATCAGGTAGAACAGTTGAAAAGAGAAAATTAAAAAGTGCTTTTATTGGAAAATTGTTACCTTCTTTCAAACGTACACAAGCCAAAAAAGATTTTGGAATACAAAATGTTAATGAAAAACTTTGTAATGAGTGTGGATTATGTATGAAAGGCTGCCCTTATGAGGCAATAATAATGAATCCTAAACCGATTTTTGATCATGATATTTGTGCCGGTTGCTGGTATTGCTATAATCATTGTAAGCAAAAGGCAATATTTACACCGAAATTTTCAGGAGATTTTCAATATCCAAAAACTGGGGAGATATTACGAAAAAAATTAATCTAATCTATGACTTTGTTTATTTAACCACGAATTACACTAATAAACACGAATTATAAACTGTAACTATCTGTTTTTATAAAACTGGTTATGATTGAATAAATAAAAATATCGACTTTATCAACGGAATCATTTATCTATTCTTTTTTCTTTTTGCTTTTTTACGTGCAATATTTTTTTCTCGCTCTTGTTGTTTGAGAATCTTTTCCCAGTTATCCCTAAGAGTCATAGTTCTATTAAAAATTAAATTGTCTTCGCTGGAATCCGGATCAGCAATAAAATATCCCAATCTTTCAAACTGAATATACTCACCAGGTTTAAATTTCTTAAGATCAGGTTCGAGATAACAGTTTGTTAATATATCTAATGAGTGCTCATTAATAAATTCTTTATAATCTTTTTCAGAATCTGCAAGAGGATTTTCAACTTTAAATAGTCTGTCATATTGACGAACGGTTGCTTTTTCAGCATTTTCACATGAAACCCAGTGCATTGTAGCTTTTACTCTACGTCCATCCGGAGCGTGTCCACCTTTTGTTTCAGGATCATAAGTACATCGGAGTTCTATAATTTCACCATCATCATTTTTTATTACTTCATTACATTTTATAAAATATGCGTATCGTAATCGAACTTCAGTTCCTGGAGAAAGTCGAAAGAATTTTTTTGGTGGATTTTCCATAAAATCGGCTTGTTCTATATATAATTCACGACTAAAAGGTATTTGCCTAGTTCCTGCACCTTTATCTTCCGGATTGTTAATAGCTTCGAGCATTTCCGTTTTGCCTTCCGGATAATTTTCTATGACAACTTTTAATGGATTAAGAACTGCCATGCGACGTTCTGCTACTTTATTTAACTTTTCACGAACACAAAATTCCAAAAGTGCTATATCAACCATATTTTCACGTTTTGCTACACCTATTTTATCAACAAATTCACGGATTGCATCTGCCGGAAAACCACGCCGACGCATTCCGGAGATGGTAGGCATACGAGGATCATCCCATCCATTTACAAGATTGGATTCTACTAATTCAAGAAGTTTTCTTTTGCTCATTACTGTAAAATTAAGATTAAGTCTGGCAAATTCAATTTGTTGCGGTTTATGTACATTATTAAGATTATTGAGATACCAGTCATAGAGCGGTCTATGATCTTCAAATTCCAGAGTGCAGAGTGAGTGAGTAATTCCTTCTATTGAATCTTCCAGGCCATGAGCCCAATCATACATTGGATAAATGCACCATTTGTTTCCTGTTCTATGATGTTCAGAATGAAGAATTCTATAAATTACCGGATCACGAAAATTTAAATTAGGATTAGCCATATCAATCTTTGCCCTTAATGTCCTTGTACCATTAGGGAAATCTCCATTTTTCATCCGGGCAAAAAGATCAAGATTTTCTTTGATGCTCCGTTCTCGATATGGACTATTTTTGCCTGCCATTTTTGTGGTGCCACGAGTCTCTCGAATTTCATCTGCATTTAAATCGCAAACATATGCGTGACCTTTTTTTATCAATTCAACAGCATGTTCATATAATTTGTCAAAATAATCTGATGCAAAAAAGAGACGATCTTCCCAATCATATCCCAACCATTTTACATCTTTGATTATAGATTGTACATATTCATCTTCTTCTTTTGTTGGGTTTGTGTCATCAAATCTCAGATTACATTTCCCTTTATATTTTTTTGCTGTTTCAAAATTCAGACAAATAGATTTTGCATGTCCGATATGAAGATAGCCATTCGGTTCCGGTGGGAATCGTGTATGAACTTTACTATCATTTTTATTATTTTTTAGATCATCCTCTATTATCTGATGGATGAAGTTGAGATAGGTTGTTTCAGTATCATTTGTGTTATTCATAGTATTTTCCTAAACTTTTCATTTGTATAAAATTTCCAGATAATTTAACAAATTATTATGAGTTTGAAGAACTTTTTTTTGAATATATACTCTGACTAAAAAAGAGACAAAGACATTGAAAAATTGAAATTAACTATTTCATCTTTTACTTAAAAATATTCAATTATTCTGTCATTAAAAAAACAATTTGCATAAATACACTAATCTACTAAAATTCATAATTATATCATTCATTCAATAATTCAACCATAAAAATTATTCAGTCTTAAAAATTAAATATTACCAAAAACTTGATTTATATCATATTTTATGTCAATTTAAATTCGATATATTAAAGAGGAATTATGAAATACGAAATAAAACATATTAGTTTGAGTTCAGTTTTGAGAATGACAATGTTAATAAGTATAACTGTAGGGACAATATTACTGACATTTAGTAATTTAATTTTATTAAGGCTGTTTAGTGGAATTGGAAATATATATGATGAAATGTCAGGTTTTGATTTACCCGATATTTCCGGATTTTCTTTCACAGGCATTATTCTGACTTCTTTGCTTTCGGGAATAATTCTTTCCGTTTTGTTGGTACTTGTAGTTTCTCTAATAATAATTTTTTATAATTTTTTTGCCGGATATATAGGTGGAATTGAAATATATCTGGAAAATTTAAATCAATCAGAGAACATTGTAGATTCGGAACAAAATGACACAATCGAAAATTAGAGTTAGGTTTGCACCAAGCCCCACTGGTGCACTGCATATGGGAGGAGCCCGTACAGCAATTTACAATTGGCTTTTTGCCAGGGCAAATGATGGTGATTTTTTACTCCGGATAGAAGATACGGATGTTCAGCGTTCCAAAAAAGAATTAGTTGATCAAATATTAAGTTCAGTAAAATGGCTTGGGATGGATTGGGATGAAGCACCGGTTTTTCAGTCAAAACGTTTCAACTTATACAATAAATATATAGAACAATTACTAAACTCCGGGAATGCTTATCCTTGCTTCTGTACAAAAGAAGAGTTGGAACTTGAGCGTAAAAATAATCAAATTTATCAGTATTCAGGACGATGCAAGAATTTATCGCAAGATGAAATTTTGAGGAATATGAAGAATAATAAACCCTATTCTATCCGTTTTAAAATTCCTGATGGAGTTACTCGCTGGAAAGATAAAGTATATAAAAAAATAGAAGTAAAAAATGAGGAGATAGACGATTTTATAATAAAACGAAGTGATGGAAATCCAACATATCAATTAGCCGTAGTAGCAGATGATATAGAAATGAAAATTACTCATGTAATTCGTGGTGAAGATCATATTTCCAATACTCCCAAGCAAATTCGTTTATATTTGGCATTGGGGCAAACGCCGCCAATATTTGCACATTTACCACTTTTACTAGGAATTGACGGAAAACGTCTGAGTAAGCGTCATGGTGCAACCGGAGTAGATGAATATAAAAATTTAGGATATCCATCTGATGCGGTTTTCAATTATCTTACTCTGCTTGGATGGGCTCCAAAATCAAATAAAGAAATATTAAAAATAAATGAAATAATCGAAAAATTTTCTCTAACAGAAATATCAAAAAAATCGGCTGTTTTTGATATAAAAAAGATGGACTGGGTAAGTGGTCAACATTTAAGTATAGAAAAAACAGAGAAGATAAAAAAAGAACTAATTCCTCTATATAAAAAGAAATACTTAATCAATGATTTTGATATTGCTGAAAAATCTGATTATTTAAGTTCTGTAATAGATCTTTTAAAAGAAAGAGCGAAAAATTACAATAATTTTATTGAATGGGGTGAATATTTTTTCAAATCACCTACAAATTATGATGAACAAACTGTAAAAAAATATTGGAATTCTACTGATGTAAATATTTATATGGAAAAAATAGTAGAAAGTTTCAAAAAGATAGATAATTGGGAATCTAAGGAAATTGAGAATGTTGTAAGAAATAGTGCTGACAATCTTAATATAAAAGCGGCACAAGTGATTCATCCACTGAGAATTGCTGTAACAGGTCTTGGTGTTAGTCCTGATATCTTTAAGATTATTCAATTAATTGGAAAAAATTCAGTGATTGCAAGACTTAATAAAGCAATTATCGAATTACCTTATGAATTATTCAACAAACCGGAAAGATGATTAGTCATGAGTTTAAAACGAATATTAGTAGTTGATGATGAAAAAAATGTGACAATTTTTTTATCAGAGTTATTAAAACAATGGGGATATGATCCAATTGTAGCATCAGATGGTGAAAAAGCATTAGAATTATTATCTCAGGAAAATTTCAATCTTATCTTGCTTGATGTTATGATGCCTTGTATTGATGGATTGGCTGTAATGAATGAAATTCATAGAAATAAATATAAAGAGCCGGTTATTATAATATCCAGTGTAACAGATCTTAGTATTGCAGAAAAAATTATGGAATTGGGTGCGAAATGTTACATTCCAAAGCCTTTTGATTTGGAAAAATTTAAAACAAAAATAGAGAAATATATTTTATAAAGAAATTTTGAAAAGATTAATATGAATAAAATTACATGTCAGATACCTCACCAATATTTAACAAAAAAAATGGAAAATATCATTTTGGAAATTTTGTTGAAATTGGAAAAAAGAATTATGATAAATATACAATTAAAAAAAATAGATGATTACGATTTATCTCCTTCCAATTACAATATTAAAAAAAATCAGATTGAAATAAGGGGATTATATGATGGGATTTTTTATGAAAATGAATATCATTACAGCCCAATATTTAAAATAAATCTGAAATCAAATTATAGATATATTATAAGTAAAAATAAATCAGATGTTAAAAGCATCAGGGACTTTAATGGGAAAACAATTCACGCATATCTACTAAGCGAAATGGATTATTTACATCCTATTGTAGATTATTTTAAAGATCATTGTATTTTAGAATCCTACTTTTCATCAAAATTAATTACAAATCATAACGATGTTATTGAAAAATTACATCATAGAATTGATTATCTTATTATTGGTTATGAAGATTATCATAGTTTGGATAATAATATAAAAAAAGACCTCAGTGTAATTGCAAAATATTCTAAAATTCCAGGGTTGATGTGTATGCAGCCACAGGAATTTTCCGGCATTAAAATCGATGATTTTCAAGATACTTTGTCAACTATTGATTTTTTTAATAGTGATTTTGTTAAACATTTTGAATTTAAAATCGATGATTTAGAGAAAAAAGGACATCAATTAATTGTTGAGGCTTTAGATCAATATCCAAATGGCTTTTATCATCAAAGAAATAATAAACAGAATCGAATGATTAATGCTTTAACTTTTCGTGAAAAATTAAAGAGCAAAGAAACTGAAGTAAGTTTTGATTCGGCAAGTATTTTTAGTGATAGAATGGTGAAAATGTATAGAGAAGTAAAGAATGATTATAATGATCTCTCCAAAACTCTCAATGCCATTTCTGACAATTTGATACTATTTTCAACAGATGGAAAAATACACGGAGTCTCAAAGAGTTTTTATGAATATTTTAATTTAAAAAGGGATGATATTTTAAATGATACAATTTTTAATATTTTTTATCCTGATACATCTGCAAAACTATCAGATATGATAAAACAGGTGGAATTTGGACTTATAAAATCTTTTTATGTAAATGTGAAATTTGGAAGTATCAGTAAAAAGGAAAAGATTGAGTTTAATGTCATGGAATTTATTGATACACGATTAATATTAGGAAAGATAATTAAATAATCTCGGATAATAGTTTTAAACTTTTTAATATGGATGGAATAGTTATGATGAAAAAAATATTGTTTTTAATAATCATTATCATTAGTAGTAATTTTGGGCAAAATAGTTTTGCTACAATAACTGAAAAAAACGGAACAGTCTCTATACGTCCTTCCGGAGACAATAGTTTTTCTCAAACCGCAAATATGAATTCTGAAATATATGCCGGAGATGCCATTTCTACAAATGATAATGCATATGCAGAAGTTGTATTTAATGACGACCAGAGTGCTGTTCAAATTTATGAAAACAGTTTGGTTGAATTGGATGAACAGTATTCAATCAGAACAATCAATGTTTCACATGGACAAGTAAGATATGATATTAATAAAAATATGTACAAAAATTATAGTTTGGAAACTCCAAATTCCGTGGTATCTGTAGAAAACGCAGAATTGATAGTCGAAGTAAATGAAGAAGATTGTTTTACCGGGATAAGTGGGACAGTAGATATCACAAATTTAATTACCGGAAAAGATGCAACATTATCAAAAGGTAATACTATTGTTTCTTCAAGTGATGGTAATATTCAAAATTTACAAACAGATACAGAACCTGAAATAGCCTATGCTCAAACAAATTCGGATGAAAGTACGGAAGATAGTCCACAAGACGAAAACAAAAAAGATGATGATAAATCTCAGGATTCCAAAAATTGGAATATGGGATTGGGTATTGGTTCTGTAACTATCGATGGTCAAATTTACAATCAAATTTCATTACGTCCTGAAATTAAATTTGGGAAATTAGGTATTGGTCTGGATGTTTATTTTTATTTTGATGAAGAAGGAAAAATCCGAAAAGATGAATGGGATGAACCTTCCGATTATTTGGAAAAAATATTTTATCTGAGATGGGGAAAACAGGGAGATCCATTTTTTGCAAGAGCAGGAGCACTCCAAAATATTACATTAGGATATGGGATTTTGATGCAAGGTTATTCCAATGCTGTACAATACCCACAAGTGAGAAATCTTGGTGGACATCTTGGAATGAAAATTGGAAAATTTGGTTGGGAAGTCATGGTTGCAGATGTAAAAGAATTATCGGGTCCCGGACTGGTTGCAGGTCGTATGACTTACGATTTTTTAGGAAAACTCAATCTTGGCGGAACATTTGTCGCCGATTTTAACCAGTATAAAGGTTTGAATGATGCTGATGAAGATAATATTCCGGATGTTTTTGATGCTTTCCCAAAGAAAAATTTTACACTTCCTGATTACTATCCCGTTAATGCATTTGATTGGAATCCAGGTGATCGTTTAAAAGGTAAAAATTATTCAAAAGATAGTGACAGAGATGGAATTCCGGATGGAATTGACTATGATATTGATGGTGACGGTTTAACAGATAATTATCCTGATACTTTATGGACACAGGAAATCAGTGATAGTATTATGTATGGTTTAGACCCTTTCAACATAAACAACCAGGCAAAAACTCTAGCTGCTGTGTCTTTTGATGTTGGTTATCCTTTGGTTAATAGTGCCGGATTTAAATTGAATATTTATGGACAGTCCGCTGTTTTTATATCAGAAAAAATTACTGATTATAAATCCGGTGAAAAATTTAGTCCCGGCTGGGGAGCTGCAGTTCCAGGATTTTATGCACAATTTCTCGGAATAATCAACTGCAATCTTGAATATAGATTTTCCGGTGAAAACTTTCTATATAACTTTTGGGATAGAGTATATGACGTAGAACGTGTCACAATTCGTACAAAGTCAAATAGTCAAAATGAATTGTGGGCTTATACAAAAGATGAAGTCAGATTAAAAAATAATCCAATGAAAG
>JAOZSG010000145.1 GCA_029939785.1 Fidelibacterota bacterium
AATCTTCAGGTACATATTTCAAATCATTTTCCAGCCATTTTAACTGTTGTTTATTTACGAAACCCTGATATCCACCGTGCCTGTTTTTTTCAGAATTCCATCCGAAATATTCCACATCATCAAGAATGATAAAATGAACCTTACCATAATTAAATGAATATGTAGGAGGACCATAAGTATTGGTAAAAGTTTCCATTGAATTGTCATCAGAATCCACTCTGTAATTCATATCATGATTACCCGGAACATTATAAGCAGGCATTTCAAGTTGAGATACTGCTGCATTATATTGTTTATATGTATTAAGATTATCACCAGAAATATCTCCCATTGCCATATAAAAAGAAACTTTCTTACCAACCATTTTTGTAATTATATCATCCCTAAAATAACCAACTTGTATGGAATCATAAGGCTGAGGATCACCGACTATTAACACATTAAAAGCAATCTGTTCTTTAGTTTTAATTAGGGGAAAATTTATTTTTTTTGGTAAGTTACCTGTTGGTTTCACTCCGGAAAACTTCAGACTATCCGGTGAACCCTCAGGAGAATGATTATAATAAAATTGTGGTAGATTTAACTCATCTAATGGTAAGTCATATCCAGATGGTTTAGATACGAATACAATCATTCGATCACGAACAGGAAGTATATATTCTCCATCATCATTTGTGAGTACTACTTCCAATTGGTTTGAAACAGGTACGCCTTTTATACCTATCTCATTTGCGTCCAAAATACCATTTTTGTTTGAATCATCAAATACAATACCTGATATAGTCTCTCCGCCAAACATCAAACTTGGGATTAGTGTAAGAACTAAAACTGATAATAATATAAATATTTTTTTCATAATCATTTTCCTTAATATAATTATTAATATATCCCATATGTAGAGCCTGGCCACGTATCAGTTCTGAATGGAATAGCGGGAAGATCAGCAGAATTATATAAATTGCAAACAGGATTATTTGCCCATGCATAGCGAATTGAAACAGGTTTACTGACTCCATCAGACCAAACTATCACATTTCCACCATCTATTTTAGCATTTGCCCTAAAAAACTGTCTATCTTCTCCTGCAATGGTAAAACCTTGTAATTTCTCACCCTTAACTTTTAAGCCATCACCCTGATGATCAAAAGTTACAATCACCTTATTTTTATTAATTTCCATTTTTTTATATCTTGGTCCGGAAAACACTAAATCCTGTCCATAAGCCTCTGCCAATGCCCAAAGTGCCAATCTCTTCCCGACATCCTGTTTATTGGTTGGATGAATATCAGCCGCTTCACCAATATCAATTGCCAATGCAAGCCCACAATCTTCAAGATTTTGTGCAGTCATTGCTTGTGCTTCTCGTAATTCTGCCCATGCACTTTCTTCCGGAAATTCATTGGATGACATATAATTTGCCAATTGTACAATTCCAAAATAAAATTTTTCCTGATTCCACAAATTTCTCCAGTTTGTGATCATAGCCGGTAATAATTTTTGATATTGAAATGCCTTAGATGCATTTTGTTCACCCTGATACCATATTGCACCTTTTAATGCAAAAGGTGCGATTGGATGAATCATACCATTATACAATCCCTGAGGAGAATGAGGATGATCCTTTCCCATTGGTTTTTTGGGATATTTTCCACCACCAGGCCCTGTGATATTTTCAGGATCCATCTTTTGTTCTATTTTTTGTTTCCATATTCCGGATAATTGTATCACGTCACTTTGATCATCATCACCTTTGATACTGAGTCTCATTTGAGATTTTGCTCCGGGAAAACCACCTCCACCATATCGATCAAATACTCGCACTGCAATAGTTACTTTACCGGATTTGACCAGTTTACCGGGTACTTCATATTTTCTAAGGAAAATCCAATGTGATGGAGTCTCTTCACCTGTTTGACCAATTTTTACTCCATCAAAATAACTAATGTCAAAATCATCAATCGGACCAAGAGAAAGAATTAAATCTTTCCCAGACCATTTTTCAGGAATGTTTACTTCTTTACGAAACCATATTGCTCCATCTATATCCATTCCCTCTACATTTTCCCATTGCTGAGGTAATTTGAAATTTTTCCATTCATTATCATCAAAATCTGATTTTGCCCAACCTTTATCAATACCTTTGTTTCCTTCATCTTTTTGATACATAGGCCTTTCAAGATTTTCAGATTCAATCTTTTTTATCAATTCTTTCCATTCTTTTAATTTTTCAGGATAATCTTGAATATTTTTTTCATATCTTTTTAAAATTGGTGATAATACCGGATCATCTTGCAAATATGATTGATGTGTCCATGCTTCTGCTGGAGTCCCACCCCAACTACTTTGAATTAATCCAACGGGTACATTAAGATCTTTATGTAATTTTCTACCAAAAAAATAGCCAACCGCAGAAAATGCAGTTGCATTTTCCGGATTACAAACTTCCCACTGTCCGGCAAAAGTAAACTCAGGCTTATCACTAACATTTTGAATTATTTTACATAATCTAATATTAGGATATTCTGCATTTTTAATTTCTTCCATACTATTACCTGATTTTATTAACTTCATGTCCATATTGGACTGACCGGAACACAACCAAACTTCTCCAACCAAGACGTCTGTAAAAGTCTTTGTATTACTTCCGATAATACTCATTTTATAAGGACCACCTGCTTCAACAGGATCTAATATAACATTCCAATTTCCATCAGTATTTACTTTAGATTTTTTCTTCTGTCCTGCAAACTCTACACAAATTATTCCACCCGGATTGCCTGTTCCCCAAACCGGAATTTCAATATTTCGCTGCAAAACCATGTGGTCATTAAATACAGCTGACATTTCAATATTTGTTGCATTTGGAGTACTACAATTTGATAGTATTGATATGAAAAAAATAATTAATAGAGCCAAGTTGCTTTTTTTTAACATTTTACACCTCAAATTTTTTTAATTAAATTATTTTAATAAAATATTATATGATACTTTTATGTACTGGTTTGAAATATAACTAATATAACTTCAATTATCAATTAATAATTAACAATAATATTCTTGGTATTCAATTATCAATTATCAATGCATTTGTAATTTCATTTTCTGGTGACACTTGCTTAGTACTCAACACGGAATTTCCAACGATGAAGGAGATGCAATAATGTGAATTACTAAAACATTAACAATTTTATACTTTATTTAATTTTTACGTTATGTGTGGTTTTTCAAGCACCAGAGGTGCGTTCCTATTTGTAGAAAAACTCTTCTCAAAAATATTAGTTAGTATTATTGCTTTTGTAAAAATAAAATATGTTTGATAATAATATGATTTAGGATTATATTTTTATATTCTATCATAGAATAGGTCTGTATAAGATATCTTAATTTAGGAGTGATTCTAATAAATTTGCATTATTTTAAAGGAAAATTATTATGTCTAGAAAAATAAGTATGCTAGCTGAAGATTGGTGGGATTACACAACACTTGATGAAAAAATATTAGAAGATGCTGCTAAACTAAGCGAAAAGGATTTGTATGAACTTTCTCGTCCGGGCTTCAAAATCGTTTTTCATGAAACATTAGAATCATTTTATTTAGCTGAGGCACTTGAATATATTAATGCCTGGAAAAAAGCAACAAGTTCAAATCCTGTTGGAATATGCGGACCTATCGGGCCAACTGAACAGTTACCATTAGTTGCAGAACTTGTTAATAGTTTAGAAATATCACTCAAAAATGCTCATTTTTGGGGAATGGATGAATGGTATATAGATGGAAAAGAAGCACCCGAATCGCATCCATTATCTTTTGCTCGTGCAGATAAAGAATTATGTTTTAATAGAATAAAATATGAACTAAGAATGCCGGAAGAAAACTTACATTTTCCAGCAGCTGATTCACTTTCAGAATATACTGCAAGTTATGATGAAATTAAATGTGCTGTTATGCAGGGTGGACAAGGAGATGTCAAACATTGGGCTTTTAACGATCCTTTTAAAAGAGAAGGTAAATATATAGATGCTCCACCAAGTAAGGAAGAGTTTCGAAATTTATCAGCACGTAAGGTAGATTTACATCCAATTACTTTAGCTCAGAATGCCAGAACATCAGGTGGTGGATATATTGTTGGTGTTCCAAAACAAGCAATAACAGTTGGACCAGTAGAAACCTGGAAATCTGATAAAGTTTCAATATGGCAAGCTGGAACTCATGATAATCCATTTGGAATGAGATTAACATCATTTATGATTGCAAAAAAAATAGTTGATACTTCTGTTCCAATGTCATTATTAGCAGATCATCCAAATGTTGAATTTCATTATTATAGACCTGCCATAAAAACAGTTGAAACAGAGATGCATTAAAAAAATGTAACTCCTTAGGTTTTCTCATTCTTCAAAGGCGATGATTAGTATAATTGTTATAATGGTGATATCTGATACAGTTTGGCGGCAATACGAATTGTTGCATTCTGAGATGTAAAAAATTATTAATCACGAATGAATGCTAATCCGTCAGTTGGCGGACACGTTTCCGCGAATAAAAATTGAAAGAAAAAATTTGGATAGGATAAATATGATAAACAGAATAATAAAATAGTTATTCGGTAAATCCTATTGACCCTGTCTGATAAATTATAGGATGATATTATGAAATTAAAAAATGAAAATAAAACAATTCTTGCAGTAGGAGCACATCCTGATGATGTAGAAATATTGTGTGCAGGTACTTTGTTATTACTTAGAGCAAAAGGATGGAATATTGTAATTGCTACAATGACAGCAGGAGATTGTGGATCAGCAACTTTGAATAGAGATGAAATTAGTAAAGTAAGAAAAAATGAAGCAATAGAGTCTGCTAAGATTTTGGAAGCAAATTATCATTGCATGGAAAATGATGATGTATTTATAATGTATGATCGTACAACTTTATTAAAAACAATAGATTTAATTCGAAAAGTCAAGCCAAATATAGTGATTACCCATAGTCCTCAGGATTATATGGTGGATCACGAAATAACTAGTAAATTAGTCAGGACAGCCTGCTTTTCTGCCGGAATGAAAAATATATTAACTAACCAGCATGATGTGAATATTGCTACTCCATATTTATATTATATGGATGCATTAGAAGGAAAGGATATCTTTGGTAATTTAATAAAACCAACAACTATAATAGATATTAGTTCTGTTATAGATGCTAAAGAGACAATGTTGAAATGTCATAAAAGTCAACGCGATTGGTTGATGGTTCATCATGGAATTGATGAATATATTATAACCATGAAAAATTTTGCAATTCAACGTGGACAAAAAATTAATGTAAAATATGCTGAAGGATTTAGACAGCATTTAGGGCACGGTTATCCTGAAGATAATATTCTTGAACAGGAACTTATTTTAGAATAGGGTACAGTTCAAGATATGGGTGTTTTTGGGTATATGTTATTTTTTTTACATTTTTAAAAGTAGAGCCGCACCTAAAGGTGCTTTAATATATTAGATTATCTGTTTTTCTACAAATAGGAACGCACCTCTGGTGCTGAAAAAATTAAATAAAATTAACATATTGTTGGTAGCATCTATATTTGTAATATGTCATGTCAAATACTCGAAATCTTGGTAGCTTGAAATATGATACTATTGCTGTTGCACTCTTCCGAATATTTCTTTAGGAATTGGTAGAAATTTCCATATTTTTTCACACTTTCTCAAAATAATCTTTGGAGGATCATTTGACAAAACGGACAAGTTTTGTTCTGATTGGCGTTTCCAAAGAGGGCTTTGGGAACGAGTAGAAAATCTTTTTCCTTCATCTTTGGAAATTCCATATTCGATATTGGATAGTTGTTAATTGTTAGTTGTTAATTGCTAAAGTGTATTTTATATTATTATTCCGGTTTTTATCATTCGGTTTGCACTGGATCTCAGGTGTGATTCCATTTCACTTCTGGCACGTTCACTATCTTGATTTTGTATTGCTTCGAAAATTGATTCATGATAAACCATTGCTTTATGTTTTTTTTGAGGATTATCTTTACAACTTAAAATTTGTACGTAACTTACAAAGCTGGCGATTGTTTCCAAAAGTAGTGGAAATAATGGGTTATGCGTAGCACGTGCAATTTGAATATGAAATTCAAGATCTGTTTTAATGGATGCTTCTATATCTGTTTCTATTTGTGTACGTAGTAATTGGAGTGTTTTTTTTATATTTTTTAGATCATTTTCATTTCGATTTAAAGCTGCCATTGAAGCGGTAGTTGATTCGATTGCCAAACGTACCTGATAAATATGTTCCAGGGTTTTGTCACCCTCAAGAGAAAAAAGGAGGGGGAAAAGTCTTCCGATAATCTCTGTATCAAGGTTTCTTATTATTGAACCTTGACCCTGATTAGTTTCTAACACACCAAGAGCTCTCAACATTGACAATGCTTCTCTAATGGCAAGACGACTGGTACCAAATTCCACCATCAATATTCTTTCACTCGGTATTGCATTACCAATTTTCCATTCACCGGACTGAATACGGTTAAGCATTTTTTGAAATAGTATTTCCGGGGTCGATATACGTTTTTGTTCTTTATTCATTTGTTTTTCTTTTAATGGTATTACCACTTTAAAAATTAATTAATTGACTGGAATCGTTAAAAAAAGTATTATAAAGATTGAACTAATTGCCAACTTGAAATTATTGTTTAATAAGTTCAATAAGAGAATTTATATAAAAAATAAAAATTCTTCATACCTTTTTTTACGAAACCATTTATGTTAAACATTTTTTATATAATTACCAAATATTACTTGACATTTCAGTCCAAAAGCATTAAAATTTCAAAATTGGTAAGACCAGTTGGTGAATAACAAATAACAAATAACAAATAACAAATAACAAATAACAAATAACAATTGATAATTGATAAAATAAAAGGGAGTTGATTGATTATGCAAAAAGTATGTTTTAAGACAGAGCCTTTTCGCGTTGGATTATTGGCCTTTTCTGATGGACGATTACGTGTTCATAAAACATTGGAAGATACGATAAAACAACATATTAATGTCATTACTGAAGCAATAAATAAAGATCCGCTTTTGGAAATTGTTAATCCTGATGATATTGCGTATTCGTCAAAAATAGCACGCAAAATTGCCAAAGAAATGAGACAAAAGGATATTGAAGCAGCAGTATTTGCTATCCCTGTATTTGCTTTTCCAAACTTTAGTGTTTTGGCAGCACGAGTTTTAGATATACCTGTTTTATTGAGTTCTCCCAAAGATGGCAAATTACCCGGACTTGGCGGTATAATGGCTGCACATGGAGCCATGAAACAAGTTAATATTCCATCTGAAAAAATCTGGGGCAATCCTTTGGAAGAAAAGGAATTGCTTGCTACACTATCTGCATTTTGTCGTGCGAGTGGAGTGATTGAGCGGATGAAAGGAAGTGTTTATGGATTAATTGGTGGGCGTAGTATTGGGATGAACACCGGAGTACCGGATACACAACAGTGGATGCAGAAATTTGGAATTGATGTTGACCATATTGATCAGTTGGAGATTTTACGACGAACAAAATTATTTGATCAGGATGATGTTGATAAAGCTTATAAATGGTTACAGACAAACTTAGGTAAATACAGCACAGAGGGCAAAGCCGCTCCAAATCATGTTCAGGAGCAAATCAGGCAATATCTCGCAGTCCGTAGTATTATAGATGATTTTGGCTTGGATTTCATTGGAATAAAATGTCATTATGATTTAAGTGAATACTTTACAGCGACGTGTTTAAGTGCAGTATTTCTAAATGATCCCTATGATTGGAATGGTGAAAAGGAACCAACTGTAATGGCATGTGAAGCCGACAGTGATGGAGCATTGACCATGCAAATATTAAAACTAATCAGCGGTTGTCCCACTTTACTTTTTGATGTACGCACTTATGATTTTGAAAACAATGTTTTTGTCTGTTGTAATTGTGGTGCACAGCCTTCGTGGTATGCTGCACAGAGTAGTGACCCTGCTGAAAATTTATCCAAAGTTCATTTGGAGCCGTTAATTTCAAAATATGCGGGTAATGGGGCACATTTTTCTTATGTCTGTAAATCCAGTGAGATTACAATGGCAAGACTATCCAGAGTCAATGGTCAATATCGAATGTTTTTGGCACCTGGTGAGTTTGTTGATTTTCCACGTGAAAAAATGGCAGAAACGTGTAGTGCATGGCCTCATGGCTATGTTCGGATGAATGTTGATCCAAAAGAATTTCTCTCGGTATTTAATGCCAATCATGCTCATGTAATACCAGGAAATCATTTACAGGCATTGGAGTTTTATTGCAAAATGATGGATATTCCTGTTGATAGAGTTGGGTAGAAAATGTTTGAACAAATTTTGGTTATCAATATTAATAAAACCGTAAAAAGATGTAATTATTATCAATCATTAATAAGGAA
>JAOZSG010000146.1:0-4459 GCA_029939785.1 Fidelibacterota bacterium
ATAAAACTGCTTTCTTTGTAATACTATTATTTTTTATTTTTAATCTGTAGAAATAAATACCACTTGCCAATTCTTTATCAGCAATAAATTTAATGCTATAAGAACCGGGATTTTTATATTCATTTATTATAGTTTTGACTTCCTCTCCATTTATGTCAAATATTGTAATGTTTATTTTTGATCTTTTAGGGATATGATATTTGATAATAGTACTTGGGTTGAATGGATTTGGATAATTTTGTTCCAATCTATAACCGGATGGTCTTTGGATCTCATTGTTATCCCATATATTTGTTTCAGTTGAATCTTTTGATTCTGATAATGCCAAATCAATAGTACCAACTGAAATACCACTCTTTAATTTATTATTAATTACATAAGATGATTGAATACCTCCTGTTTTTGCAGTAATTCCACCATTTTTTTTAATTTTATCATCACTCTTGTCGGCAGGAGTACCATTGTCATCAGTGCCTTGATTTGTGTCATGTACCCATGCAATCCATGGCACACCTTCAACATATCCACCACCGATCAGATCAACCCAATGACCTTTATTTGTTCCATCCCAGCCAATTCCGAGTTCAACATCTTCTCCGTGTTTTAATTCTGAAATTATCCAGTCTATTAATGATACACTCGTATCTGTATGGGCAATTGATTTTGTATTACCAACTTTAACAGTATCATTAGAGACAAAATTTGTGCCTTTTCTATTCTTATGTTTTACTATCAGGTCGTCCGAAAGATTATTATCATTAATATATTTTAATTTTCCATTTAACATATTTTCATCAGAAACCCCATCATCTCCGGCTCTATTCATAGCCTTGTCAATTTCTCCAACCAGACTGTTGTCTCTTATACCAGATTTTGTTTCATGAGGAACATCTATTCCCTTTGTATCTTCAAGCCATTGAAGACTATTGGCCAATGAAGCAGGTCCACACTGATTTTTTCCCTGTTCAATATTTTTATGCCCATGTTGCCATACTACGTCTGTTTTGCCTTCAGAATCAAATGGGATATCTTCAAAAGGAATTGGAGTACCAGTATTTTGTATTTCGTCATTTCTACCCTGAGCATTATAAGTAAAAGATTCTACTTCAAATTCTGTAACTGGTGCATAATTAAAATTGTCAACAGGTTCAGGTGAGAAAAATACATAAGCTTGTAACAAAGTTACTTCATCATTTCCATTATGATGAAAAAAAGTGCTCATTCCCTCATATTCACAAGTAGGATCAAAAACCATGTTTTGAACTACCCAACCATCTGATGTGGATACATTTATATAACCTATTTTATCTTCAAGGTTAGTGCCTCTCGCTTTTTTATAATGTTCTTCAGTGTTTATCAGACAGGCATTTACAATAATTAATAAATTGGGAGATCGTTCTTGGTTACTCAAAGGAAAATCAAGAATAGCCTGTGAGAATTCTACCTGACCAGGTAATAGTTCTTTTCCACTTTCTCCTGATAATGTAGAAAATTCCCAAACATTGGTCGTGCATTTACCTGCCTTGTTAGATAGGATTGTCATCCATTGAACATTGATATCACCTTGTAGTTCTTCCGGCCATAGTGCACTTACAATTCCATCATTGTGGAATAATTCTAAGGAAATAATATTATCTAAAGTCGGAGTTACTTCTGGATCTAAACTATAACCAAGATTAATTTCAAGAATCGGAGCATTATTTATCTGTTCAAATTTAATCAGTAATGGGAAAGCAGGATTTATATCTTCTGATTTATTAATGGGATTAATTGGGGATTCAGGTGCTGACGGATGTAAATTGTAAACATTAAATTTTTTAGATTTCTTATTATTATCAGGATTATCGTCAGAATAATTTAACTGAGCAGATGCCCAATAATCATTACCCAGAATATTCGGGTTAAAATTACCAGTTGCTGTTAATAATACAGTCGCACCGGGTTCTATATTTTTTCCGGATACAGTTTCATTGAATAGAAGGTCAGGAATTGTAGCAGTACAATCTCTTATTGCAATTCCAAGTGACCATGAGCCACCTGCTACTACAGTTCCACCATAATTTTTTATTATGCAACTTGGATTAAAAATATTACTCTTTTTTTCCCAAGGAAAAGGTCTTATAAACTGTTCTATACCCAAATCCGGAAGCAGAGTTCTAGTTGTGAAATAAATGTTCCAGGCGGTACCTCCTGCTGGATTATATACTGCAGTATATAATCTATATAATTGTAATGGTTCTAAATCAGTATCAATAGTCCAACTGCATTCTGGTTCAGTTACAGATATTGTTTCTTCACAAACAAGAATATCAGAACCGTTTACCTTATAAATTTTTAAGAACGCTTCAGTAACTGGAGGATTATCAGCATTAGCATTCCATGCCTTGAAATTGAACGTAGGTTTATTATATGGAACTCCGGTTGTCCCATTTGGCGGATTAAAATCATAAGCAGGTTCAGATACAGGTCCATATACTTTCATTGTGAAATTATGATTATTATTATCTGCAAATATATCACTTGAACAATTAACTTTTGTTATGACTGATCTTGATTCTGTAGGTGTTATTACAGTTGATGATTGTAAGGTAATTTGTTCACCTGGGTCAAGCGTAGATCCGGTAAAGTTTTCATCAAGCGTTTCTGCTATTTTAAAGTCTACATTCCAATCACTTCCTTCTACAGTAGTTGTTCCATAGTTCTTAATAGTAAATTCAGGTTTAAAACTTTTTCCATCGAATTCAGTTTGTGTTGGTTTGGTAACATTTATTCCAAGGTCTGTTTGTTCGCTGGTGGTGTTATATAGCCATGTTGTTCCCGTTGACCAGAGGAAAAAATTTCGTAATCTGATTCTTACTAAATAAGCCGTATTCGGTTCTAAGATAGTCATAATTTGGAAAATATTTAATCCTGGGGATTCAACTGCATAATAAATATATGGGAAATATTTACCCCAGTCTGGTTCACCTTCTTCAGGTTTTTCTGCAATTTTTACTTCAACTGAATCTACATTACCTTCATTGATAACCATTTTAATTTCCGGATCAGTATTATTGATAATTCCTGTTTCATCTTCTGGCTGTGAAGGTGCAGAAGGTGGAGGTTCTACAGAAAGTTCCCAATCGTGTATATTATTTGCAGGTTCTTTATCATTTAAATATTGAACAGTTACTTCACATATTATGTCACCTTCAATATTTAGTTGCTCAAAATTTACACGTTTACTGGATGCACAAATTCCAAAAGTGTTAGGACCAATTGATTGAGTTTCTGTAATATGATCAGTCCAAAAAGTATTCCCTCCTTGTTTTAAATTAATACTAACAGAATATGAGTTTGCTTCAACAGTAAACTCATCATCATTACTATTACGTATATGTAGATAAATTAACAGGGAATCCATTTTTTTTGTCCAGTGATATTCATAGATATTATAAATCCAATGCCCTTGACCTATTGTAAAATATAGGCGTTCAGAATATAAATCTGCACCAGGTGCCTCTACTTCAAAATTCCAGGTAGTATCATTATTACCAGGTACCATATCAGGAGTATAATCTACTATAACCTGACATTGCCATGTACCGAGAATATCAGGGCTAAAATTTTTAGTAGCTTCCATTTCTAATGTTGAATTATTGTCAATTTTGCCCCCAATAACATTGTTGTCTCTCCAATATTCCGTGCCATTATGTATCATCTTAATTGTCCAGACCCACTCATTGTATTCTACATCATAATTATAGCCTTGATTTCTAAACCTTATTTTGGGTTTAATTGTGTCTCCAAATGTTTCTTTTAAAGAAGGTTTTATCATTGAAATGGGTAATAAATCAGTAGTTGTGTTTTCCTCAACTTCAAACGCAATATTTATAGTATTGTTGTTGTAATCCTTATCCCATGCATAATTAAGTGTTCCTTCCAATTCCCAATCACCAGCTTCTTCTGGAACAAACATAGTTTCTCCGGTAACAGTAACAGTACTGTATCTGTTAATATTTACACCTGGGATATCATTCTCCCATTGAGTAATTCCATTATATTTAAATTTTAATGTTACATTCCAGTTAGAGCCGGATTCATCATAAGCCCAGTCTTTATTGTCAACTTCAAATTTAGGATAGAAGCCTTCATTTTGTTGTTCTAAGGATAATGGTCTGATAAATCCTTTAAATCCTAAATTTGTGGCATTTAACCTTGTCGTTAAAATGCATAAAAAAATGCTGAAAAATAAAAGTCTCATTAAGTTAATTTTTATACTTTTCTTCATTTTTTGTTCTCCTCAAATAAAAATTTATTGATATTTAAAATAAATGTTATTGAAAAAGCACCAGATTTCAGATATTCCTGTCGAAGAAGAGAAAATTAGTCATTGTTGAAAATTAACTATTTATAGATACCAATATATAAAAACAATAATAAATAAATGTTATTAAGTCAAGTTATTTAGAAATTAAGT
>JAOZSG010000146.1:4469-8437 GCA_029939785.1 Fidelibacterota bacterium
TGATAGAATAGTATTAACAATAAACAATTATCAATTATCAATTATCAATCATTCTGAATATCCAATATTCGACACAGAAGTTCCAATGATGAAGGGAAAATTTTGATTATTCACTAAGCCCTCTTTGGAAATGTCATTGTCGAACAGAACTTGGCTATTTTGATATATCGAACCTTCTGAAGATTATTTTAAAAAGTGTGAAAAAATATGGGAATTTGTATCAATTCATGAAGAAACCTTCGGATGTAACAGTATTGTGTCTGTTAATCACCAAAATATGGAGGTTTAATCTTCAAAATATGTAATTTTTCAAGCACCAGAGGTGCATTCCTATTTGTAAAAAAATGATTATCTAACGTATTAAAGCACCTTTAGGTGCGACACTATTTTTAATAATGCGAAAAAAATAGCAATTGATCAATAAATAATTACGAAGTCAAATGATTATGAATGACAAACAGGACAATTTATATTACGATTATGTTGTGTAACGAATTAATTTTTGAATTTCTTTCAGGAGTTTTAATGTTTATTTTTTTATTCGTGTTTATATATATTAGAGGTTTGTCTTTTTATATTTTTTTATTAAACTTTCGATATTATTCAAATTGAAATGCAAATGGAGAAAAAATGTCAATAAATATTCAAATTCGTAAAGCTAATAATTTCGATATAAAAACAATATCCGATTTTAATATCAGAATGGCTTTGGAAACTGAAAATAAAATTCTAAAAAAAGAAATTATTAGCAAGGGTGTAGAACATATGATCAATAACGAACATCTTGGATTTTATCTTATGGCTCTTGTTGATGGTGAAATTGTAGGTTCGCTAATGGTGACTACAGAATGGAGTGATTGGCGAAACGGACTTTTCTGGTGGATTCAATCAGTTTATATTATTAAAGAATATCGCAGAAAAGGTGTGTATTCAGCACTTTATAACTATGTGAAAAAAATATCTAAGAATGAAAATATCTGTGGATATCGTCTTTATGTAGAAAAGGATAATATTATTGCACAGAAAACTTATGAGAATCTTGGTATGAAAAAGACTCATTATTTATTGTATGAAACCTGATTTTCAATAAACACTTGTAGCTGATTGACGTCGCTTATCAGCCACTCCAATGTAATAGCCATTTTTATAGTCAACAGATATTGCATTCAAATCACCAATTTTACTTCTTTCAACAGTTTGATAACCCATTTTGGAAAGTTTATCTTTTAAGTCTGGATATAAGGAATATTTCTCAAAATAAATTTTATCAGGTAACCATTGATGATGAAATCTATGTGCATATACAGCATCGTGCAATTCCATTTTATAATCTATAAGATTCATTATAACCTGTGCAACACTTGTAATTATTGTCGAACCACCAGGAGTACCTAAAATATATTGGAGTGAGTCATTTTTGCTGACAATTGTAGGTGTCATGGAACTTAACATACGTTTTTTAGGTTGAATGGAATTTGCTTTTGCTCCAATCAGTCCATATTGATTTGGTACACCTGGTTTAGCAGAAAAATCGTCCATTTCATTATTCAGTAATATTCCTGTGCCTTCAGCAACGTAGCAAGATCCAAAACCGGAATTCAAGGTTGTAGTATTTGATACTGCCATACCATTTTTATCTATGATTGAAAAATGTGTAGTTTGTTCACTTTCATAATATGGTACATGATCAATATTTATACTTGGAGTTGCTGTATTCATTTTTATCTCACGTGCTAGTGAATCGGCTAATTTTTCACTTATTAAATAATCTTGAGGTATATCAATAAAATCAGGATCACCAAGAAAATGAGATCTGTTTGCATAAGAAAATTTTTCAGCTTCTACAACTGTATGAATAGCCTGGGATGAATAAAAACCATAATTTTCAAGAGGAAAATTTTCACAGATTTTTAATATTTCTGCCAGACAAATTCCACCTGAACTTGGTGGTGGCATACTGATTATATCGTAGCCTCTATAATTAAATTCAATAGGTTTGCGTTCGATTGCCCTGTAATTTTTCAAATCATTATATGAGATGATTCCACCGTTGTTATTTACAGCACGTGCTATTTTTAATGCTGTTAAACCACCATAAAACTCATCTGCTCCATTAACTGATATTCTAAGTAAAGTTGCTGCAAGATCAGGAAATTTTATGACATCATTGATTTTAGGTACTTCATTATTGGGATAAAACATTGCTAAACTAGATGTATAAGCACTCATTTTTTTATATTTATAGTTTAGTCCTCGATTTAAGTAATAGGAGACTTGGAATCCTTCCTGGGCTAATTGTATTGCTGGTTCTAATAATCTGTTCCATGATAATATTCCATATTTTTCTGAAGCAAGAGCCATTCCTGCAACTGTTCCTGGTACACCTGCTGCCAATGGTCCATTAGTTACCAAATCATCTTTCAGATCACCATTCTCATCTAAATACATATTAATAGTGGCTTTCAATGGGGCTGTTTCTCGATAATCAATTGTAGTAGAATTGCCATCAGGAAAACGAATCACCATAAATCCACCTCCACCAATGTTTCCAGCTTCCGGCCATACGACAGCTAAAGCAAAACTTACAGCAACCGCAGCATCTACTGCATTTCCACCCTCTTCCAGTACCTGAATTCCAATATCTGAGGCTATTTTTGATGCAGAAACAACTACACCATTTTTACCTATCTTAAAAGGTTGTGCACAAAGAATTGAAATTGAAATTATTATACATAAAAAATACTTACTTAATTTTTTCATAACTCAAAAGCGTCCTCAATATGTTTAATTTGTATATTATTATTAATTATTTTTACGCCAATTACATCAAATCTACACTCATCTTCAATATCCGGATATTCAGAAAGATAAGCATCTGCAATCTTTGCAATTTGTTCCATTTTTCTTTCATCTACCCAGTTTTCAGCATGACCATATTTTCCCTGTCGCTGAGTTTTTACTTCAATAAAACAAAGTATATCACCTATTTTGGCAATTATATCTATTTCTCCAAAAGTTGAACAGTGATAATTTCTTTCAATAATTTCATATCCTTTTTCATATAACAGCATTGCAGCACGATCTTCTCCAAAATGTCCTAATTCACGTAAATTTTTTGTTCTCTTATAATCAATTTTAAATTCACGGACTTTATTAAAAGAGATTCTATGGATTGGACATGGTTTTTTCTTTTCTATAGCATCACAATGAAATTTTGTTCCATATCCTTTATGTTTGGCAAATCCATAACCGGGGAATACTTTATCATACTCTTTCATCATTCTGTCACGATAAACTTTCGCGATAATTGATGCAGCAGCAATACTATAACATTTACTGTCACCACCAATAATCGCTTCCTGAGGATATAAACTTCCGGGCAGAGGACGACCATCCACCAGTAATTGATCTACATCCATTCGGAGTCTTCCAATTGCCATACGCATTGCTTTGTGAGTTGCCTGAAGAATATTGATTTTATCAATTTGAACAGAATTAACAACACCAATTCCAATTGATAAAGCCTCTTTTTGAATTAATTCATACAATGATTCGCGTTTTTTTTCACTGAGTTTTTTGGAATCATTAATGCCATCAATGGGAATATGTTTCTCATCGAATATTACAGCAGCTGCTACAACAGGACCGGCAAGAGGACCTCTACCAGCTTCATCAATACCGACAATTAATTTCTTGCCTTGTCCCCAATATTTTTTTTCGTAATCAAGTAATAATTTCAAAACCAGCAATCCGAAAGTGTTTATCCAGTGTACATACTTTATTAATAGTATAATTTTTCATTATCGGATAATTTAAAAGAATTTACTCGATTTCAAAAGTATGAAAATTATTCATATAAAATTTAATAAAATATAGTTCTCATTTGTATTAAGTTTTAGATAATTTTTATTGGATAAGAGAAAAGACTTTAATTAAACATAAAACTAAATATTTGATTAAATAAAATT
>JAOZSG010000147.1 GCA_029939785.1 Fidelibacterota bacterium
CATCCCCTTTAGGAGCAATATCAGTACCTGACATATTTATAAGATTAAGAACTTTGGGGTTTGGTGCCTTTTTATCCCAACTTGTAATTGGTTGTGACACATGTTTTATATCTTTTGGAAAAAGGTGATAAATATAATATCCAGTTCCATAAAAAGTTCTGCCATAAGCCAATCTGAAAGAGTTTTCAAATGAAACAGGACGCCACATCAAATCTGCACCTTTTGTTGTAGTCCATGTCCAGGTAAGCGGATGTGGAAATAATTCCTGAGGAATAAATTCTGTGTGTTTATATTTTATATTTGCATCTATCGGATCGTCTGTCGCCGTTTCCTTAACAATAAAATCATCACCATCTACTTCGTAATGCCAGGGACTTCCATGAAAATGATTGGTACGAACAAAGTATAGGATACCATTTCCTTTTACATCTAGAGTGACATTGAATGTATCAGATTCCTGATATAGAAAATGACTGGCATCAGCCCCACGATTGTTACCTTCCCTATCGTAAGTACTTCTCATGTAAGCTCGCACACCAATACGCTGGTACGGTAATCTATCCCATTGCAAATAAGCATCTTCTCCAACAGGAATTACAGGAGGTTTTGCTGATTGGATGAATTCACCATCAGTTATTTTAGTTTCCTGTGCAAACATTGCTGTTACACAAAGTGATAAAACTAATAATACTCTAATAGTACTTTTCATCTTTACTTCTCCTTCATTATTGGATTAACAGGATTTATCGAATAACTATTTTATTATCCTGTTAATCATGTTAATCCTATCTAAATTTTTTCTTTCATTTTTCTTATTTTTCATTTCTTTCCTATTGAGTTTTCAATTCTTTTAAATGCATCCGATAATTCTTTAACTTTCTCCGGATATACATCTGCAAGATTATTCCGTTCTCCAATATCCGAATCCAAATTGTATAATTCCTTTCCGTTAAATAATTTCCACTTCCCGCTTCGGATAGCTGTCTGCTTTTTAAATTTCCAAAACAGTTCTCTCTCAATATCAGCATCATCAAATAATACACTACTGATATCAATTCCATCCATAGCAACAACATCTTTAGGAATTTTGCTATTTGTTATTTTGCAAATAGTTGGGAATAGATCAATATTGCATAAAGGCTGTTTTCTAATCTGTCCGGCTTCAATTCTATCTTTCCAGGAGAGCATTGCAGCAACCCGAATTCCACCCTCTTCAAGAATTCCCTTTTCACCTTTTAAAGGACCATTACTACCATTTATTTTAAATCCTTTTACATATCCACCATTATCCGAAATAAACCAGATCATTGTATTATCGTAAAGATTGCTCTGTTTTAATTTTTCTGTAAAATTTCCAACACAACTATCGAGATATGAAACCATTGCAGCGTAATAACGCTTCCCAAAATCTTCAATATCATTAAATCTATTTAGATAATCCTCAGGAACCTGAAGTGTATTTGCAAGTTCATGATTGTTAAGTTCATATTTATTAAGAACCAGAGTACCAGGTGGCAAATCATTTGCATCACTTTTCCCGAAGTGTGGTGCATTATAAGATAAATAAAGAAAAAACGGTTGTTTTGAATTTTCCCTCTCCTCAATGTAGTTTATAGCATGATTGGTTAGCAAATCAGTGGCGTATCCATTTTCCTTCTTCTTTTTGTTATTGATATACCAACCCTCATTATCCAATCCACCGTAACCATGATTAAAATAGTCAATACATCCGTGTGTATGACCTGTAAAGAGATCAAATCCATGATTTTCCGGCAAATACTCTTTTTCTGCTAATCCCAAATGCCACTTACCGATTAATGCGGTGTGATATCCTTTTTCCTGCAGAACTTCAGCAATAGTTGTTTCGCTCTCGTCCAAATGTCCGGTATCATAGGGAAACAGCACACCATCAAGTCCATGCATAGAACGATTTGGATAGTTGCCTGTAAGCAAACTATATCGTGATGGTGTACAAACAGGACCTCCCACATAAAAATCTGTAAACCTTATCCCATCCCCGGCAATCTTATCAATATTCGGAGTTGGAATATCTCCACCGTAACAACTTAAATCGCCATAGCCCAAATCATCAACATAGATAACAATAATGTTTGGTCTTTTTTTATCATTTCTTTTAGGTTTACTATAAACCAAATTCGGTAGTGTCAAAAAACCGGCTGCTGTTGCTGCTACTGTTTTATTGATGAATTGACGTCTATTCATTTTTAATTCTCCTATTTAGACAGTATTTATCAGATAACCATTTTATTATCCTGTTCATCATGTTAATCCTGTCTAATTTTTTCTTTCATTTTTCGTAAACTCTGTCTAATGGAGCCTGCTTATAAGTCCGGCATTTGATGGATCGAAAGGTGATTTCGAAGTAATAACGATTCAAACTTTCAAACTACTTTTTGCGGTTTCATCAAAAGTCCGCATTTTTTATAATGGAGATATCACCTGTTTTAGCAGCTTCCAGCACTGGTTTCATATATTCATCAACTGTTTCAGCAGAAAGGGCAACGGGCATATTTTGTAATTTCATCTTAAGTTGAGGATTCTTTGCAGCGTTTAATGCACGTTCGATATGTTTTTGTGAGAATCCTTCAATTTCATTTAAGGTTGTAGGAAATCCAATTTTAATAGCGAGATTAAACATTGCCTGAGCGACACCTTCACCAAGTTCTCTGCCCCTCAAGTTCTTTAAATCAACTTTAGCATATCCTGCTTCCTGAAAAATTTCGCCGACCATATATAATGGTGATTCAATCTTTGGAGCAAAAAACACAGTATAATAAGGATTCATTAAAGCACAGGCACGACCATGACTAAGGACATCCACCAGAGAAAAACTTGTCAGATGACCGCCATTGGTTCCACCCAGCATAATAGCATAACCACCCAAATCAGTAGCAAGGCAGATAGCTTTTCTTGCCTCTTCGTCTTTTGGATTATTTATAACGCGTGGCAGATATTCTACGACCAATTTGATGCAAACAGAAGCAACCTGCTCTATTTTTTCATATCCTGGTTTTCCAGCCGCACCATATAAAACTTCCAATGAATGAGCAAGACCGTCCAATCCACCATCAAGAGTTAAACTCTCCGGAGATGTATATGTAACCTGAAAATCAAAAACAGGACGTACAGGTACAATAGCCTCATCTACAATCAATTTTTTTTGTCCGGTTGAAATATCAGTAATATTAGAATACTTTGTAAGATGTGCTGCTGAACTGGCAGCAGTCTGAATTGCTACATGAGGTATTAAAGAACGATTTGATTTTTTTAACGCTTCAGATACCAATCCCATACCAAAATAATCATTTACTCCACCTCCAAGTATTCTCACAACATTGGCAGCTTTTACTGCATCAATCGTACTACCACCTCCAAAACTGATAAGTACATCAGGATTCATATTTTTGAGATCATCTATAATACGATCCAAATCTTCTATTGGAGCATTTGGTCTGGCACCCGCACATTCGCCTATAAGGTTTACACCACTATTTTTTAATGACTGACGAATTATTTCTACATACTTTTCACTCCCGGGAAAACTATCAAATACAAAAACAGCATTTTTCCCCTCTGACGCAACAACTTCCCCAACATCTTTTAAAATGTTATCTCCAAATAAATAAGAGTCACCTTTAAACTCATTTAATAATGTATATGCTTTTTTAAAATCTTTCACAATATCTCCTTTTAATTATTTTTTATCATTGGAATTAAATATTCTGCTGCTTGTCTTGCCGCAGTTTCCGGATCAGGCTTGGGCAATATTTCCACAGAAACCCAGCCATTATAATTTACACTGGTCAGATTTGTCATGATATCTTCAAAATCAGTATGCCCCTGACCTGGTGCAAGACGATTTGAATCAGCAAAATGTATATATGCGATATAATCAATATATTTTGCCAATTCTCCACCTATAGTCTTATCTTCAATATTCATGTGAAATACATCAGGCATAAGCTTCATGTTTGGCATGTCCACTTTTTTCATCAAATCAACACCTTGTTCGATACTATTAATGAAATCAATTTCATAGCGATTAACCGGCTCAAGAATCAGTTGAACATTTTTTGGTAACGCATATTCACAAAGATCCCGTGCCATATCTATAAAAAACTGCTCAGCCTTTTGAGGATTTTGATTACCAATCTGACCACGAACTCTGCCAATATTTACCATTTGACCAAAATCAACAGCAAGATCAATGAAATCCCTAAATATCTGACGGATTTGTTTCCGTTTTTCCAAATTAGATTCGGTAAACATCAACCCGGATTCTGCAAACACCTGACCTGTAGAAATGCATGAAACCTGCATATTTGATTCTTTCAGCCACTGATTCAATTGAGTTGGATTAACTTCCTGTGCATTTTTCAATGCTAATTCAACACCATCATATCCTAATTTCGCAGCTTTTTTTATTGATTCTTTTATACCACGAAATACTACAAAAGCACTAAATAAAGCATTTTTATCAGCGATAGCAACGGATAATTTCATTCTGTCTCCTCTAATTTTACTATCAGACAGGATTTACTGGATAAATATTTTTTTTATCCTGTTAATCATGTTAATCCTGTCTATATATTTTCTTTTTTTCATTAGACTTTTGACACTATCTCAGAATTGACATGATTTAGGGATTATTTTAAATTAGTTCTATCCTGTTAATCCAGTTAATCCTGTCTAATATTTTTTTATTTTTCCATAGAATTTTTTACCCTATCAACAATCGCATTTACAGAAATACCATATTTTGCCATTAATTCCGGATAAGGACCGGACTCTGCAAAAACATCTTCAATACCGATATAATCCATCTTAACCGGACAATGTTTCCCAAGTGCTTCAGCAATTGCTCCTCCAAGCCCACCAATAACGGAATGTTCTTCTATAGTTAGGATTTTTCCGGTTTTCGAGACTGATGTAATCAAAGAATCAATATCCAATGGTTTCAATGTAGATACCTGGAGCAGATCAACAGATACACCTAATTTCATCAATTTTTCTGTGGCTTCTATCGCCATAAATGTTGGTATTCCACAAACCGCCATTGTAATATCACTGCCATTTGATAATTTACGATTTTTACTAATTTCCATAAGTGGCTGTTTTTCAAAAAGTATCGGTGACGGATTGCGACTTAACCGTATATATGTCGGACCATTATTTTCCAGAGCTATTTCCAAAGCAGTTTGAACTTCTGTCGGATCACCGGGAACAAGAACAGTCATATTTGGCATAGCTCTCATTATGGCTAAATCAGTAACTGATTGATGACTTGCACCATCAAATGAGTCAGATAATCCGGCATATCCACCAACAAAAATTACAGGCAGATTGTTATAACAAACAACATTTCGGATTTGATCAGTGCATTTTAAAGCAAGAAAAATAGCGAATGTACTTACAATAGGTCGTAATCCACAGGTAGCCAAACCACCCGCAATATCCACCATATTTGCCTCAGCAACACCTACATTGAGGAATCTTTCGGGTTTAATTTTTCCAAATTCGATAGTTTTAGTACTGGAAGAAACATCAGCATCCAAAACAACCATTTTATCATATTTATCCGCAAGGTTTACCAGAGCCTGACCAAAAGCATCACGCATTGCAATAGATTGATTTGTCATGATTGCACCTCCAGATCTTTTAATGTTTTCAATAATTCCGGACGTCCTTTGGCATAATTGTCTTCATCAATAGGTGCACCGTGCCATTTATGATTATCTTCCATAAAAGATACACCTTTCCCTTTGTGAGTTTTATATATTACTGCCAGTGGCCAATCAGTTTGTTTTTGCATCCACTCCCATGATTGTATAATGTCTGAGACCATATTCCCATCATATACTTTAGGAGCAACTGTCCAGTTAAATGCTTTTAATTTTTCAGGTAAAGGATCCAAAGGCATAATTTCATCACTATTTCCATCTAATTGAACTTTATTATAGTCGATCATTAAAACCAGACGTTCCGGTTTGAATTTCGCTGCTGCCATAATGGCTTCCCAGGTTTGTCCTTCATTTAGACAGCCATCGCCAAGCAACACAAAACTCCAAAATTTCTTTTTCAAAAGTTGAGCACTTAATGCCATACCTAAAGTAACTGATAATCCATGACCAAGAGCACCTGTTGACATTTCAACCCCTGGAGTTTTGTTCATACATGGATGACCTTGCAATCTGCTATTCAAAGTTCGAAACGTGCTTAATTCACTTTGCGGAAAATATCCACGATTGGATAATACCGTATATAACATTGTGGAAGCATGTCCTTTGCTTAAAACAAAACGATCTCTCTCTGCCCATTCTGGTTCATTGGGTCGAACTTTCATAATATGAAAATATAAAGTTGTTATCAATTCTGCCGCAGAGGCTGCACCTCCCCAATGACCTGTTCCCTTTTCATGCAATATATCAAAAACATCAATTCTACATTGCTGTGCCAGATATTGTAAAAGTGCTGCTTTTTTGGAAAGATTTGTTTCTTTTAACAACTTTTGAGAATCAATTCTTTTAATTTCTGTTTTTACCATATTTTGTGACCTTTTATTTTTATATTTGATTATTCCAATTTACCATACAAATAAAATTCTGGTTACTAACCATGTAAGAGCAATCAATGTAAAACATGCCAGTGTAATTTTTACAAATCCCGGCCAATACCACTCAAATCCAGGTTCATTACGAAGTTCAATATTACTGTTTTTACCAAATATTTTATATTCTGAATCTTCAGAATAATAATTTTCAATAAGTTTAGCATCTAATTCTTCAGGTCCTGATACAACCAATCCCGCATCGATCATAGCCGGTAATCGAATGCCGGCTTTTACCAGTCGATCTTCATTTCCTACTGGTGTATTCATAATAACATGAAATCGTTTAATTTTTAATGGATCATCAGGTCGTCCAAAAATACTGCCAAGAATCATACCTGTTAATGCAACCGCTGTTGATAAAAAAACTGCCGGTACAAAAGCAGGTTTAATTGCTCCAAAAAATCCCACGTGATGTTGACTCATAGTCACAATTACGACAATAATATAAGTCAAAATACCACCAATTAGTGAAAACCACATTCCGGTACGATTTGATCTACGCCAAAACACACCAAAATAGATAGGAATTCCTAAAAAGGAAAGCAGGGTCATCACTAACTTCACATATTCTTTAATTGAATCAATATACAGGGTTGACCATGCCGCCAGCATAATAGTAATTACGGCCCATACACGACTGGATAACAGGTAATGTGAAAGTGTTTTACCGGGAGAAATCATTCTACGATAAAGATAATCTGTAAACATTGCAGAAGATGTAGTAGCAAAGGTGTCTGCTGATGACATGGCAGCTGCAAAAAAACTAGCAATCAATAAACCAATAACACCTACAGGCAAAATTTCACCCATTACAATTCCCCAGGATTGCTCAGGATCTGCAAGTCCGGGACGATAGATTACAAATAAAATACCATATAAAGCAAATAACAAAGTTACAATACGTTTCCACAAATGTCCCCATCCACATTGAGTTGCCGCTTTTTCATTTTTAGAGATGGATATCCAATTATAGATCCATGGTGCTGCAATACCACCAACAAGAGCTGACAAATTCAAGGCCAGGACTGTCCAGATACTCATTGTTTCCGGATCAACCAAATTCCATATTTCCGGACGTTCGGCACTGTACTGCTGCAAAGCATCCCAACCACCGGCTTTAATCCAAAGAAAAGGTAACATAACAAAGCCAAGTATAAGCAGACACATCAGTCCCTGCAAAATATCAGACAATAGTGCTGACATCATTCCACCTGAAAATACATAAGCACCAACAATAAAGGTTATTGCCCAAACACATTGAATTTGATTTAAACTGGTCAGACCAGCAAGAATTTTTGCATTTGCCAAAACAATCATTCCAACAAACATAATACAGATAATTCCTGCAACTATTGAATATAATGATGAAGAGTAACGATCATACCGCATTTCAAAAAATTCAGAAATATTGTAAACTCTGGCACGTCTAAAATAAGTAGCAAATAAAAAATATACAGGAGTGGCAAACAAAAAACTCCACCAATACCAAACACCTGATAATCCGCTTTCATAAGCTTGTCCGCCAACAACAACTGCTTCATTACCGGCTATTGCTGAAGCAAAAATAAAAATAAATGAAACTACCGGTCCCCATTTTCCTCCTGCTACAAAAAAGTCACCTAAAGTTTTGGTACGTTTACCACCTACAAAAACACCAATATATAAAATGATTGCAAAATAAATCATCACAATCCCAAAGTCTAACCAATGTATTCCCAGTATCATAATTATAAATTCCTTATTAATGATTGATAATAATTACATCTTTTTACGGTTTTATTAATATTGA
>JAOZSG010000148.1 GCA_029939785.1 Fidelibacterota bacterium
GAAAATATCATCATGGCTGGTGGACGTTGATCCATAAATTGTAATCCAAAGGCAAAAAGCAATCCGACACCACCAAGAATTCGATACATTGGCGATTTAATATTTCTTGGTTTTCCTGTATAATCACTAATCAACCAAGGAGCAATAAGGATTATCGGAAATACTGTTGATAATCCTGCACCTGTAATTCCTAAAATTAAAATAAAAGCGGCAGTCTTACCACCAATAGGTTCAAATAGTTGTATCAGTTCAACAGTGTCCGTCAATTTTAATTCCATTACGTGTAATGTACCGGCTCCAACAGCCATTATTACTCCACTAAGCAAAAGCATCATTGAAGCAGATACAAAAGCATCTTTTTTTTCTTTTTGTAAATCATTAATTGTCCAGCCTTTTTCTGCTACTACAGTACTACGCATTATAAAAACTGCTGCGGAACAGGTCGTACCAACCATAGCAGCAATCAATTGTAAAGCACCTGGTTCATATTTGGAATTTTTGGAACAAGTCCGGATATTAGTGTTGAAAAATCTGGTTTCACCATAAAAAATACAACAATAAAACTTAAAGCCATAAATATGACAAATACTATTAATATTTTCTCAAAGAACTTATACTGACCATTCCATAAAAGTGCAAATAATGAAATCACAATAATCAATGTCAGCCAAAATGTGTCAACATGATAACCTTCACACAGAAGTTTTATGCCTTCTTGTAATAGATCCGTTATTATTCCCATTATACCCATCAAGGCAAGTATTTCACCAACAACAAGTGCAACTAATATATATACTGCCAGAATATTTCCATATTTTAGTTCTTTATTAATATTATTCAATGCTGTCTTTCCGGTTACGAGCGTAACCTGTCCATACGCAACCATTAAGATATATGTAAAAATAACAGATAATATTAATGCCCAAAAAAGTGTCATTCCATATTCAGCACCGGACTTAGCCATGGTTGTCACACTTCCTGTACCAATATTATAGCCAATCAAAAATATCCCCGGACCAACAGCAGCAAGAGATAACTTTATTTTATTTACTAAACTCATACTTATATTTCCATCCTTTTATGCCAGACGATAGATCGCTAGTTTTGATACATTTCTTTGGATTATATTTTTATTTATTTTCATTGATATAATCCAGACACCAAATATATACTGACGCACTCCAACTCAGAAATACTCCGGCAGGATATTCTGTGTCATTTATTTGACCACTTACAGCATCATACTTTTCATAAATAAATCCCTTTTTTCTTTCTCTAATTGTATTGTTTTTATGCGAACGATATGTTTTGGGAATTGGGTCAAGATAGTTTTTTGTTACTAAGTCAAGATATTTTGAACTTATTCTAATTGCATCTTTATCAAAACCATAATTATTAAGGCCAATTATTGTAAGCAGTTGAATAGCTGACCAACCTGCAGGATAATCCCATTGATACAGTATATCCTGATTGGTATTTTCACAGGCAGTAATGCCATAATCATACTCAAAAAGACTCAACTTTTCTCTTGTTCTTTCTGCCTGTTCCTGAGTCGCAAGACCAACAAAAAGTGGATACATACTTACAGCACTTCTTGCTGTATGAAAACGTTTATTTACAAAATCGTAATCCATAAAAAGACCTTCTTTCTCATTCCAGCAATATTTATTGATTAGATCTTTCCTTTGATTAGATATTTTTGTCCATTCAGGTTCATTCGTAAGATGTAATTCATCAACAATCCAGGCAAATATTTCTTCGTATTTATACAAATTACTATTTAAATCAATTGCAATAAAATCAGCACATCGATGTTCAAAACGTGTTGTAAAATCCCATCCAGTTTCAGCCTCAGCAGCATAATGTCCGGCAATTTTTATTTTTTCTTCATCAGAAATGGAATCAGGGCTTAATAAAACAAGTTTGCGATTATAAATTTGATTGTATAATTCAAACAACACTTCTTTTGATGCATGATGATAAAAACGCTGTAAACCATTAACAGATGTATTATGATTTTCTATTGCATCCGGACTTGTATCTGTCCAGAAATGATATTCCTTTTTTAAGGCATAATATGCATTTTTTAACCATTCAGTATCTTTGACATCCATGTTTTCATAAACATCCTGTACCATCATGGCTAAGTAAGGAGTTTGAGAACGGTTCATTCCCCAATTTTTATTAGCATTTGGAACAAAGCCCAATGTATCAACTTCCCACAGAAGATTATCTGTTCCATTTTTTGCAAATTCAGAAAGAGAATCAATTAATAACAATCCTTTATTCACAAAATATTGATCCCAGTAAAAAAATGTCGGGTTATTACCTCCTAATCCCAAGTGTGTATAAGGTACTACCAGACCATTCCCTTTGATCCATGATCTTTTCACACTATCAATTACTGATGTATGAAAATTTTTATGTATATACTTTTCAACATTATTCCAATCGCTTTTGTATTTTGGTTTGTAATCTTGTTGATATGTTTTGCCGCAAGATGTTATTAAAATAAAAATGAGTAATATGAGTAAGCCGGTATTTTTTTTAAATAAATTCATTATTTTCTTCCAATTTTTTGGACAGGATTTACTGGATTGTTTTAAATTAATTTTATCCTGTTTATCCAGTTAATCCTGTCAATATTTTTTTCGTTTTTCCATATCCTAACATTGAAAATCCTGAGCAATAAGTGATAAGCATAAAAACATAATCGTTATCATACTGATAATGAATTTGAATCTATACATTGAATTATCTCCTTTTTTAAAGAACTTTAAACTAATTCGCAAACAACCTTATTTACTTCCTTTTTAAGTTTTGTTTCAGGAATAATATTACCTTCTATTTCTTCTCCATTCAAAATAATTTTAGAAACGCCTTTATTAACTTTATTTGGATTTTTCACTTCAATATCAATTGTAAAACCACGGAATTTACGAGTTGCAGAAAAACCATCCCAATCTGTTGGGATACAAGGATCGAGCATTAATCCTTTACGAACAGGTCTCATTCCAAGAATATATTGTAAACCTGTGTATTGAAACCATGTTGCAGATCCTGTTAACCATGGTAAGTGACATTCTCCAGGAGTTGGTGAATACTTACTATTTGTACTTTGTCCATGAACAAAAGGTTCGATTTTTCGAATATCGCAACGATCATTATATTTTGAAGGCATAGTAGCAGAATAATATTTATATGCTCTATCACCTTTGCCAATCATTGTGTTTGCAATAACAGTCCAGCCCTGAGAATGATTAAAAATACCGGCATTTTCTTTTTGTCCGGGATTCAATACCATCGCTCGAATTTCATTGCTATTAGCATTATAATACGGAGGCATTAGAGCCATACATCCATATTCTGTAAATAAATGTTTATCAACAGCATCAAGAGCTTTTTCAGCTTGCTCAGGAGTTGCACCACCACTTATAACAGCCCAACTTTGTGGTGGACGAAAAATCATACCTTCTTTACATTCTGATGCACCTAATTTATCTCCACGCTCTCTGAATGCACGAATAAACCATTCACCATCCCAACAATATTTTTGCAGGTTTGCATCAAGTTCATCACGTCTTTCCAATGACCACTTTGCCTCTTCCGTTTCACCTAATTCCTCAGCCATTTCTGCATATAATCCATAAGCCTGACGTACCTGAAATGCCAGCATAACAGTTTCACCTTTGAAACCTAATCTGAATCCATCATCCCAATCAGCATGTAATCCACAAGGTAAACCATGAATTCCGGTATTATTCAGCGTAAATTCAAGAGCACGCTTTAAATGATCAAAAACAGTATCTTCACCTTTATCAGAATATGGAACAATTTTTTTCAAAAAATCCCAATTTCCTGTTTCATTAATATATTCTTTTACAGCCGCAAATAACCAAATACAATCATCTGACCGTTGTTCATTTTTTGGAGTTAAGGGCATTTTTCCGGGATAATGTGCATAAGGTTTCAATTCCGGCATTGCACCACCGAGTGACTCCTGTCCAGACATCATAAATTCTATTCTTTCTGCTACTTCATCAGGAATAGTATGCATAACTCCCATCATATCCTGGACAGTGTCCCGATATCCAAAACCATCACGCTGATCTCCAGAATATTGAAATCCTGCTGAGCGAGACCAATAAAAATTAATCAACGCATCATATCCACCCCAAACATTTAACATATGATTAAGATCTTCATCAGGAGTTTTTACTTTGACTACTTTAATTTTTTCATTCCAATATTGTTTTAATTTTGCAAGTTCTGCATCTGCAACTTTCGCATTGCCAAATTGTTTTAAAATCGGTTTGGCATCTCTGTCAACTTTTCCAACTCCCATAAGAACGATAATTTCTTTACTTTCACCCGGAGCTAATTTAATATTCATTTCCATTCCACCACACGCATTATCACCATAAGCCAAAGAATTTTTGCATCCTTCCTGAACGGCTCTTGGATTATGATAACTATTATATAATCCAATAAATCCTTCCCGATTTAAATCATAACCAATGATATCAGCACCAATTGCAGTCATCCATGCCCAACGTCCCTGATCACCATTTTTGAAATTTTCCGGATCTTCAGGATTTTGTTCCAGCGAAGTTGCAACAACAAAGTTATCTTCAAAACGAGATCTTGCACAATACGCAGAATACTGAATGTTTATTTGATCCTGAGCAACATTCCATTCACTTGCGAATTCCACAAAAGTATATAGATTTAAATCTCTGGGTTTATTTCCTTCATTGGTGAGAGTTAATCTCCAATATTCAAATTTTTGATTTAAAGGAATGAAATAATTACTTTCCATCCTAATATCAGAATATTTATTATTAAACTTAGCATATCCTGTTCCGAAACGACATTCCGATTTATACTTATCCAAAGGTTTTCCAACAGGTTGCCAGGTGGAACTCCAAAAATCGCCGGTTTCATTATCTTTTATATAAAAATATTTCCCCGCCTGATCCATTGGAATAGCATTAAAACACATTCTGGTAAAACGTCCTAAAAATGCAGTATGAATAAAAGAATATCCACCGGCATTATTACTAATTATACTTCCAAAATTTTTACTTCCTAAATAATTTGTCCATGATCTTGGAGTATCTGGTCTGGTAATTACATACTCTAAATTTGGATCATCAAAATAACCGTAATTCATGTTATCTCCTTTTCTTTTGGACAGGATTAACAGAATTTACGGGATTATAATTATACAAGTATATCCAGTTTATCATGTTAATCTTGTTTATTTTTCATATTATTATAAAATTATTCCCTGGTAAACATATCTAAAAAACCATCAACTTTATAATCAGTTACAATAATATTTGTCCCTAAATCAGTTTGAATTTTTCGCTGCATTAATTCTTTTTTTGGCAAACGACTAATAGTTACAGAGCCCATTTCAACACCTACTTTGATTTCAGTTCTTCCATCACCTACAATAAGTACTCGTTTTGGGTCCAAACCTTCTTCTTTGATAATAGCTTTAATCCAATCATCTTTGGGCATTTTTTTATCCCAGGTAGAACCTCTCATGCTTTCAATTAATTCACCCGGACCAACTTTAAATCCGCAAGCTTCTACCTCTTCCAGCATTCCGCCCTCTTCATAGACAACTGCTCCTGTTACGAAATAATTTATGCAACCTAATGATTTTAAATATTCCATAAACTCAACAGAACCCGGAACTCTCCATTTTTCAGGATTGATTCTTGCATCTTCTGTATTTTTATCACGGCAGGCACCATTTAAAATATCTTCGTATAATTTAAAAAGTAGTGGTCCGACTTCTTTGATATATGCTTTAATTTCCGCAGGTTCTTCAATATCATCAAATATTTCTACACCATTACGCATCATATCTAAAATTTTAGCATTTGTGTCTAATACTTCTTTTGTCATAAAACTTTGTAATTTTTTGTTATATGATCCATTTTGAAATCCACGACGAATTCCATATTCCAATTGAGTCAGAGCAGAATAGCCACCGAACTCAACACAGGTTCTGTCCGTTTCCGGTAATTCTTCTTTACCTACTCTTTCAATTAATTTTTCTACATTTTCTTTTGAATCAAAACCATCTTCCAAACCTGAAGTCATTGCATAATGCATTGACAAACTCATAACAGGAGGCCAATCACGTATTAAACTATGTGTTCCGTCAATATCATGAATAACGTGAGTGAATTCACGCTTTCCAAAAGGTATTAACAATTCTACACCCTTACCAGCCTTTGATGAATCAATAAAAGCCATATTTGTATTCTCCTTTTTTTATTTATTTTTTTAAAATTATTTCATATTGTTTCTATCTCAAAAATTTTCTTTATTTAAGATCAGTAATCCTTATAAGTTTCAAATAATGTGACCAACAAAGTTGAAAATCATAGTTTTTTAAATTCCGTAACAGTATTTCGGATTTTGAATAAGAAAAATAAAATCTTTACATATTTTCTAAATTTCAACAGAATAGCCTCTGCGATCTTTGCGGTCTCTGCTGTGCTGTGCGAAACATCGTGAAGCATAGCGTTAAAAAATACTTTTTGCGGTTTCATCAAAATGAACAAGTTTTGCCTTTCCGTAATAAACTTTTTCCCCATTCAAAATTATAGTTATTTTACCTTTTAGTTTTAAACCGGACTTACCAAGGTCAACATCTAATTTTTCAATATTTTGTGTAGTAATATAAACTATTTGTTCTTTTATGCTACACTTAAAACTTGGTTTTTGATCACTCGTTCTGTCACCGGAAAGAGTAATTCCCCAACAACCGGAATATCTCTCAGAATCAGATACATAGGCGAATTGATCCGGACGTTTTCGACGATGTTTCAGCAGCCATTCCACAGATTTGGAATATTCACCTTTTGGCATACCATGTCCAAATCCGGGATATATTTTAACAAAAGGATTATTACCCCATTTTTTCAACTCATCACGTATTGCAAAGGCATTTTCAACATAAATTATTTGATCATTGTCCCCATGAGTTATTAAAACAGGTAGATTAGATGCATTACGCCCCAACCCAATTTTCATATCATCTTTAAACGGTCGTGCGGCACTTATCAAAAGAGCTGCCCAGCGATCCGGAGTCCTTAGTCCCATACTCCAGGTTCCCATTCCACCCATTGATGAACCTCCTAAGTATTGTCGGTCTTCATCAATTTTAAATTCATTAAGAAAATAATCTATCTGTTCCCAAACATAAACTTCACCTCTGTCCCAGTACCTATGCTCTCCAACAAATGGTCGTAATTCATAAAAATCACCGGTTTTTGCTGCATCTCCTGACAATGCCACATTTAATTCCAATAATGATAAATTATCTGTAATAAACTGTATATTATGTAGTACTCCAGATCCATGTAAATAAACAACAAGAGGGTATTTTTTCTTCGGTTTCCAATTTAATGGAAGAAGTAATTTACTAATATTGAAATGTCCATCAATTGGTGATTTAAATGATATAAGAAGTGGATACCTACGATTCAAATAATTTTTCCAATCTGCCATATCTTCATTTAGTACTCCATCCATTTTAGCCATATATCGAAGTGTCCGATGAGCATATGCAGAATTATTTTCCTTCTTTATAATTTTTAGTGAACGTTGCCATTCCACTTCAACGGCTTGTTGTAAGGCATCAAAAGATTGTTTTAACAACGGTTGATTAGCAGAATTTGAAATATTAGTAATTTTACTAATAACCTCATCTTTTTTGATTCCCGGTATCTGGAACTCTTCCGTACTATTTAAAACTACTTCATTCTTTGAATTAATAAGTTTTAGTTGAATTGATATTGGTTGTTTTGGCAATTTGGGATAAACTGTTTTAAGTGCAAATTGTCTGATCTCATTTTTGCCGGAGGTCTTTGGAATCTGAAATTCTTTCTCAACATTTCCAATTTTTACATTTAATTGATGAGCCAAAGGCGAAAAGAGAGAAACAATATTTTCACCATAATCCCCATTTATCCATAATTCAGATTTTGTTGTGATAGAAGAAACCTGAAACTCCGGAGGATTTGCTATTCTCACCTTTTTCATCAATCCCGGTCGGGGAATATGAGATGCACCCTCTCCCCATTTTATCTGCTGTCTGTTTCGGTTTTTACCCGAATTCACAATTACACACAAACCCATATACTGTGAAAATCCTGCAGGAGTTCTGAACTCTGACCAGGGAAAGACAAGATTATATGTAGTGGTTTGTGTAGATTCATCTCGTTCGATACTGGAAATTAATTGAGGCATATTACCATCAAAAGTTTCAGGAAAACGATTTTCATGAATATGATGTGCCCATGCTTTGGGTCCTTCATCAGTTAAGGCAA
>JAOZSG010000149.1 GCA_029939785.1 Fidelibacterota bacterium
TATGAGTGGTGTTTTCAAAGGTGTTGCAAGTGCAGTTAATTCTGTTGCGGAAAAATTAAATCTCGAATATCGAGGCAAATATGGTGAAAATGCTATTGATTTTGCCGGAGTAATCTATCGTGATTATTCAGAATCAAGATCAAGAAGATGCCGTACACTTGGTTTTAATTCTACACAAAGTTTTGAACAGTTTTTCGATCCTGCTGAAGCTAAGGATATAAATAACACAACCTATTATGAAGCAATGTATCTGGGATTAGAAACTGCTTTGAAATCACTTGGATTGGACAAAGACCAGACTAATGTCATTATTTTAATTGGAGATGCCGGTAATCATTATCCTGACAAAGAGAATAGAACAGCAAACCAGATTGCAAAATTAATGGCTGAAAACTATTGCCATTTTATAGCAATACAAGCACAACATCCGGCAGTTAGTACAGCTTACGATGCATTCATTAAACAGAATAAAATTATAGCTATGTCTGCCGCAACACAGTATAGAAAAATCCTTGCTGAAAAATATGAAGGAATATTTGATTTAGGAGAATTAGAGTGGACTGAGGATGGGAATAAATTTAATCTCGATCAATCTCCATTGGGAGCAAAAGTCATTGGCCTGAATAAAAATGAAGTTCTTAACGAAATGCAGATTCAAACAGAAATCGAACATTTTATCAAAGGAGTAGATACAAGTAATGACAGTTTGATAGCAAAATTAAATCGGATTGTTGGTGGTGCAGGTTTTGAGCACGAAGTACATTCCAATGAAGTCATCAATGATAATAATGGGGGTGATTTTTATACATTACCATTTGCAGAAGGTATCTGGGCTGTTTTTCAGCAAAGTGGTTTATCCCTCGAGGAATTAGCCACATTAAAGGTTGATAAATATCAAGTTTACACTCCGGGTTTTACAAGTATGAAAGTAGAAAATCAACTCAATTCAATCTATAAACGTGTCTTACTAATGGATGCAACTGAATTGGGTGATTTGGAACGTCATCTGAGAAAATTACGCTCGGCAACCACAGGGAGTCAACGTAGAGGAGCATTATATAATACATGGCTGGAAATTTTGAAAGAATATCTTGGTGAATCACAAAATGAAGAAACTTTGAAAAATCTTTCAATGGAAGATATAAACAAAAAATTGTGGGAATTACCCGGAACTAAATCCATTCTAAGTAATCTAAAATTAAAAGATATTCATGATGAAGGAAAATTTACCGATCGTGAATTAAATATGTATATTGATGGAATTCTTGAAAAACACAGTCTCATTCAAAACGTATTCTTTTCACATTCATATAAATATGGATTCCGTTCTAATGAAAGACCGTATTTTTGGATCGAGGAGAGTTTATTACCATAGCAATATTATTGATTATTGGATAATAAAAAAGAAATAATATAAATGATGAAACCAAATAAAGTATTTTTTAACGCAGAGACCGCAAAGATCGCAGAGGCTATAGTTTTAAAATACAATAAATCTCTGCGGGACTTTGCGTCCTCAGCGTCCTTTGTTGCTAAACCAGGCTTTCGACTGGCGTTAATTTTTTTACTTTTTACGAAGTTCTAATAAATGACAAATAATCTTTTCAAAATAAAAAATCTCACTCGTGCGTTTGGTGACAGAATAGTGCTAAATGTACCTGAATTAACACTTCCAAGAGGCGAGATAATCTGTATAGTCGGTGAATCCGGATGTGGCAAAACCACTTTCCTTGAACTTCTGGGATTAATGACTAATCCACAAAAAGATGATATCGGTTATTCTGATAATACAATAGAATTGAATATTGACAATCAAAACTTTAATTATCGTAATGATTTATGGTTTTCCGATGAAAAAAGTGCAGAAGTCAGACGAAATAATTTCAGTTTTTTATTTCAACAGGCAAATTTACTACCCACATTAAATGTTCAGGAAAATGTTGTTCTTCCTGCAATCATCAAAGATGTAAATGAAGCACAAAACAAAACATCTTCCCTCAATGATGTTTTTGAATATGTACAAATGACCCATCGGAAAGATTACGAAACCTATAAACTTTCTGTTGGACAAACTCAGCGTACTGCATTTGCCAGATCTGTCTATCGTGAGCACTCTGTACTTTTTGCAGACGAACCAACAGGAAATCTTGATCCCAATAATGCCAGGATTGTTTTTGATTTCATCTCAGATTATATTAAAACGAACACTGAAAATACTGCCATTATTGTTACACATGATATTGAAATGGCTCTGGAATTTTCTGATAGGATTGCTGCTGTAAGTCGTGATGGATTTTGTGATAATTCCAATGTTTTTTACAAAAATGATGAACAATGGTTTTATTCTGATCACAAGAAAATAGAAAGTGTTCGTGATAAAATTTCGACAATCATAAAAAAAGATAGAGAAGAAGCTGAAAAAATTAGTGAATTAGATTGTGAACCTCCTAAAATCAAAGAGTTTGAAAAATTTTTTGGTGAAAAATATAAAGAAGATTTTTCATTATTTAAAAAGGATACAAATAAAAAGATAAAGTTTAATTTTCATGCATTTTTAATTTTGCTCATTCTATTTTCAGGAATACTTGCAATAGGATTTGCAAATGGAAGTCTGACTGATCTTGCAGCAAAAATGGCAGATCCTTTTGTTAACTGGCTTGATATGGAATTGACCGATAAATATCGATATCAGCCCCAACTTGTGCTTGATTCTCTTAATACAAACGAAAACCATGAACGATTTAATATAAGTGAGATAAGTAGGTTTTCCCAGTTTTCTATATTAATACGGGATCACACTTTAAAGGGCTCCAGATTTATCAAAGGTCGAACTATTGATCTCGATGACAAAGTTTTGAACAAACTGATATCATCAAATTTTCTATTAAAAGGCAAAGGTTTTAATAATATTAAAGATATTGGATTAATAGTTTCACAGGATTTTTTCAAAAAATTTGGATATGATGAAAATGCATTATTTATTGATCTGGTTTATGATGCCCGCGACGTAGGTGAACGGATTGTTCCAATTCCTATTAAAGGAGTTGTTAGAGAATTGCCTGGTGATAATTTGTTTCTTGCAACCGATTATTTCAAATATGAACTTTATCATAGCACAAATTATCCTCAACCTTTCAATCCAGTCAGAACAGAAAGATTATTGCTTTTTTCTCCAATAACTGAAAATGAGGCTTTTACTATTTGTGATTCTCTTGATAAATATTTTCAAGATAGAATAACAGATAGATTTAGTGCTTCATTTATTTCTGATCCACAGATTTATAATGAATCCTACAAAAATGGTTATTTCATACCGATTTCTTTTAATCATAAATTATCTATAGATGAAATTGATTCTGTTTACAGCATTATATCAAATTCAGACAATTTTAATAAATATAAATTCAGACAATTTTATCGAACTAATTTTGACAACAGGAGTAAAACTGATTTTGTACATGACAGATTATCAATAAATCTTACTTCAATAGATAATGTTTTTGCTCTTAAGGAATATCTTCAGTCAGGTTATAATATTAATCTGGATGTTGCTCGTGTAGAATTACTGAAAAATTTTAATATGGTAAAAACAATAACTATTACATTATCATGGACAATTATACTTTTTGCGATCTTTTCTGTTAATGTATTTATTTTCTTTTATCTATATATTAATCTTTATAAACAACGTGTGCACCTTGGTTCTCTAAAAGCTTTTGGTATGACTATTAGACGGTTACAACATTTTTATATAACAAATATGATGATTTTTCTTACTAAAATTTCAGTAATTGCTCTAATTCTTGCTTCTGTTTGTGGTTATTCCGGTTTGCTTAAAACAGTTTGGGTCTTTATCACCGGAATTAATTCTGAATCATCTTATTTTGCCTTAATAGATTTCACAAATATTTTAGATATTAAAAATCTATCATTCCCCATTTTCATATTATTTCTTTTTGTTGGAGCATATTATAGTATAAAACTTGCCGGATATCGAATTCTTCGCCATAGTCCGGGTGATCTTGTAAAGGATAGGATTGAGTAGTTCATAATTCACCCTTTACTTCCATTTCCAGTCGCTCAAGAAATTTTTTATAGTAAACTAATCGTTCTTTACAAAGTTCTTTTGCTTGTTTGGTATATAGTTTTTCAGATAAAAATTGTAATTTTGTTTGCAATTCTATTTGTGGTGAATGTTTTGTCTTATCTTGAATTCTGCCACTTCTATTTCCTCCAAGATTAGATTGTATGTATTCTTCCAAATCCACATTATTATAAATTTTGGCATTATTTCTTCCAACCCATACAAAAGATCGTGCAATTCCTATTGCTCCAAGTGTATCACATTTATCAGCATCAAAAAGTATTTTTGCTTCAATTGTTTCTGGTTTGTGTCCTGTCCTATATCGATGAGACCGAATACATTCACAAATATGTATTATTTTATTTTCCGGATAATGAAGTTTCTTTAATATGATTTTGGACATTTCAGATCCAAGGACTGCGTGATCTGTTTTCCCTGAATTATCATTATCTTCTTTAATCCTGGCAATATCATGAAGCAGTGCAGCAGGTTCCAGAATTTCCAAATCCACCTTTATTCCCTTAGCAAATCTCAAGCATAAATTATAAACACGAATAACATGATCAAAATCATGTGCTGAACATTCTAGCTCTTTTTGAACAATGGTTTTAATTTGATCAGTTTTTAAAATAATTATTCTCCGGTTTTTGAATCAAATAATGCATTAATCAAAAAAGTACCATTCAAATCCTAAAATTGATAATCTGGAATGAATTGGCATACCTGCTATTGGAGTCCATTGTCGTCCTTCTATATTATATATATCATAAAACATTTTAAGAGAGCCAACTTTTACACCTGCTTTCATGTTTAAAACCAGACGCTCATTAGTATAATATGAGTCAGATGTAAATCCAGTCCCACGGAACTCATCAAACCATACCAAATTATCACCTCCATTATAATATATTACTTCACCAGAGCAAAAGAGGTTTAAATTTCCATGAAAAAATGTGAGATACTGAGTGATTTTACTACGCATTTGAGTATTCAAAAAAGCATCTCTGTCAACAGTTGGAGAAAAAATATAACTTCCATTTATTTCAGTACGCCATGGTAAAGTGATTTGAATATTACCGGATAGGAATAAATCATTGAGATTAATTTTATTAAAGGCAAATAAAGTATCCGAATAATCACTTTTGAAAGGAATTTGATAATTACCATTTACATTCGATATTTTGATTGAACTTTTTAAAAATAGATTATTATATTGTAATTCTAATGAAGTTTGATTGACTAAAAAACCATTCTCAAGTTCAATTGAACCTAAAGAAATTGCTTTATGTGATTTATATATCATTGGATATAGGGTATAAGATCTATTATACTCGGTGATTAAATCCAGATTATTTATCAAAGTTCTTCGTAGTTTTGCACTTCCGGTTAAGTACTTATTGGTAAATCCGAAATTCACATTATAGTTTAAAATATTATTATTACTAAAAACCTCCGCTGAACCTTTAATTAAATATTGAGATTGGTCTTTCCCATGCTGTATAAAAAAGTCTTGCTTTAAAGGTCTAAAGGAGAGTTTTATAGTATTTTCATTGAAAAAATAATATTTATGCAAAAAACCTGATATTTTATTTGATTCTCCATTAAATGAAAATTCCTTTTTCACCTGATAATTTTCATATAAATAATTAGAAATTTGAAATCCGACAGATGTTGAATCTTTGGATGATCCATAATTCACTTTCAGATAATAATTATTTCTATTCTCTGAAAACTTTCCATTCCCTAATATTGAACCCGGTAAATCAGGATTTGAATAAGTAATCAATCCGGGCATAAATTTTCTATAGGAAGTTCCAGTTTCTATATTATAATCTGAATTCGTTTTTATAAAATCCAAACAAAAATTTTGTGTGAGACTTTCTCCATTTTTGTATATATCATTGCCATATAATCCAGCCCAACCATCAAAATTTAGATTTTCACCATGAAATATCATTTCCAAACCATCGGCAATTTTTCCTCCAAAAAGAATTCCAAAATTCCCATAACTATAATCACCTCTATAATAATCAAATCTGGAATACATCCTTTCACTATCAATACTAATTGGTGATATATTCACATTTAGATTGTTATAAAAATCTATATTTGTATAACGTGGATTCATCCAACTAAATATTACGTTACCATAAACAGGATCATTCATTGAAAATTCATTGTATTGGGTTTCAATACTATAATTAGGCAAACCCAAATAGGAAATATTTCCATTAAATCCCCAACTATCAAATGGAGAAATAAAATATTCAGAATTGGCCTGCAATTCATCTGAAATATTTATATTTGTTACTTCAGGATATTGAATACTATCCGGGATATCAGCAAAAAGGATTAATGGTAGTATCAGAATACTGACAATTAATATCTTGAAATATTTAATAGAGTTGATTTTTATAATTAATTCTGAAAAAATGGGATTGCTTTCCTTATTTTTATTATTACTATTGGAATCAAAACGACAAATATTACTGTATTAGTTATTAAATGAATAGTACTAAATCCAATACCGGCAATAACAGCAGCAATTGTTTCTTTTACTGTGAAACCAGCAGATATTGGAAAGGCTATTGAAACAAAAATATCATATATTAAAGTTAAAAAAAATCCTGTAATTCCAATAATTATCCGAGATAAAATATTCATATTGCTAAAAAAATTATAAGCAAATAGACCACCAGCCAATCCAACTATTGACATTGCTATAACCTGACTGATTAACATTGGTGGAAAAAGTAAACCGGAACCCATGGGATTTAAAGCAGAAAACAGGAATTCGCTTATCATGCCAATAATAATTCCTTTCTTTAGTCCCATAAGAACACCGGAAATGAAAATTATGGCAGTAATTAATTCAATATTTGGGATAAAAGCTAGTCCAAAACCAACACCCAATATCAAAGCAATAAAAACGCCGGTATATGTAATGTTTTGAATACGATTTTTCATGAGTTAATAATAGATATTAAATTTTACCTTTATAAAAATTTCTATTGAAATAATTATGTCTATCCGTCCAGTTTCCTTCAGATTCATCATTTTTTATTGCTAAATGAAATTGAGCTACTCTTGTATCCATTTCATCTATATGAAAAACCAACATTGCTTCAAGAAATTGTGGCTCTCTCGGTGATGCCCATTCCAATTTTCCCTGATGTGATAAAATCAAATGCTCAATTTTCATTCGTAAATCTTCTGGGAAACCAGATATATCTTTACATTCCTCAAGAAAAATATCTCGCCCCATTACTAAATGTCCGATAAAATTCCCACTATCAGTATAAGAAATACTTATACCTGGTCTAAGTTCACGTAGTTTTCCAATATCATGTAATAAAACCCCAGCAATGACTAAGTCTCTATTTGCCTCAGGATATACATTACATATTGAATCGGCAAGACAAACCATATTGTAAGTATGCTCAAGTAATCCTCCTTGAAAAGAATGATGTAAAACCATTGCAGCCGGATGTGTTTTTATATTTTCTTCATATTTTGTATATATATTTGATAATATTTTTTTTACATATCCATCACTAATTGCATCAATTTTATTTTGAATTGAATCCCACATTTTATTTATATCTTTATCTGATGTTTGAATAATATCAGACATCTCAAATCCAAAATCTTTATCTGTTTTTAAACTAACAGGTCGAATTTCATATATTTTTATTTGAAGTTTTCCACTATATAAAATTACCGAACCACTTATTGCAACAGGACTTCCCACCTTAATAATATCCTTAGCCTCTTTAACATTTTCCCACATTTTTGCATTGATTTTACCTGTTTTATCAATTATTGTAAGATCCAAATACATTTTATTATTTTGGGTTTTCCTAACAGATTTTTGGGCAACACCAAAATATGATTTTATATATTCATCTGCCTTTAAATCTTTTATAAATGTTTTACTCATACAATCCTCTTATTATTTTTTTATGATTGAAAATATACTTTGATTAAAAGCGAAGTCAAAGAAATATTTTATTAACTTATATTATGGTTTTTTATAAATCATAAAAATCATAAAAGATGAAGTAATTTGTACTATTGGACATAATGATCAAAAGGGAATATTTTTCTACGTATTAATTGAAATTTTTACCTTTTTTTGATATTTAATAATATATTTTATTAATCTCTAAAAATATATTCTATTAATTAATTCTTTAGAATTTATTCGGTATTTCATTATTATCGTAAAAACTGTAACT
>JAOZSG010000150.1 GCA_029939785.1 Fidelibacterota bacterium
TTGGTTCAACTCTTAATACTGCTTCTTTTTCATCAATCATACCTTCTTCAAGCATATCAATAGCAATATTAACCATTGCAGCACCTGTTCGTTTTCCGGTACGAGTCTGTAATAACCAAAGCCTTCCGTCCTGGATGGTAAATTCTATATCCTGCATATCTTTATAATGATTTTCCAGTTTAGTTTCAATATCAATAAGCTCTTTATACATAACCGGCATTTTTTCTTCTAATGAAGGATAGTTTGCTGCTCTGTCCGCTTCATCAACTTTTGCTAATTCAGCCCATCTTTTAGAACCTACAAGTGTAATTTGTTGAGGAGTACGAACACCTGCAACAACATCTTCACCTTGTGCATCTATTAAATATTCACCGTTGAAAAGATTTTCGCCGGTTCCGGCATCACGTGTAAAAGCAACACCAGTTCCAGAGTTACTTCCCATGTTACCATAAACCATAGCCTGCACGTTTACAGCTGTACCCCAATTGTCAGAAATACGATTCAGTCTTCTGTAAACTTTTGCACGATCATTATACCAACTTCCAAATACGGCTGCAATAGCACCCCATAATTGTTCCCAAGGATCTACTGGAAAATCATGTCCGGTAACTTTTTTTACAGCTGCTTTAAAATCAGTAATCATTTGTTTTAAATCGTCAACAGTCAGATCAGTGTCATTTTCAACACCTTTCGCTTCTTTTGTGTCTTCAATAATTTTTTCAAAAGGATCAATATCTTCTTTGCTTTCCGGTTTCATACCTAATACAACATCTCCATACATCTGTACAAAACGACGGTATGAATCCCATGCAAAACGTGGATTATTAGATTTTGCTGCCAAACCTTCAACAGCATCATCGTTTAAACCTAGGTTAAGAACTGTATCCATCATACCAGGCATAGAAACACGTGCACCAGAACGAACAGAAACTAGTAAAGGATTAGTTCGATCTCCGAATTTTGCACCCATAATTTTTTCAACATAGGAAATTCCTTGTTCAACTTCTGCTTTCATACCTGCAAAAGATTTTTCTCTACCAAGTTTTGTAAAATTAATACATTCTTCGGTAGTAATTGTGAAACCGGCTGGAACCGGTACACCGATAAGATTCATTTCAGCAAGATTTGCACCTTTTCCACCAAGCAGATTTTTATCTGTGGCTTTTCCTTCGGCTTTTCCTGCTCCAAAAGTATAAACGGCTTTACTCATTGTTACCTCTCTATTTTTATTTAACGATTAATCAAAATTTTCAATTCTAAATATAGTTTAACTTATAATTAATTTCAACTAATATTGAACTAATCAATAAAAATTAAAAATCGGCTTGATTAATAGGACTAAACAAGAGTAAATTTCCGTATAATATAAAGATTATGTTATAGTCAATCCAATTTAATAAAAATTATAGAAGAGGTGATTACGTGTCAAATATTTTAGTATCCAATGAATTAGCAAAAAAAGCTGCAAATACAATTAGATTATTAGCTGTTGATGGTATTGAAAAATCAAATTCAGGTCATCCTGGCTTGCCAATGGGTATGGCTGATATTGCATTTGTTCTTTGGCAAAAGTATTTGAAATTTAATCCAAAAAATCCAAACTGGGCAGGAAGAGACCGTTTTATTTTATCACCTGGTCACGGCTCAATGTTATTATATTCTCTGCTTTTTTTATATGGATATGATATAACTAAAGATGACTTAAAAGAATTTCGCCAATTCAACTCCAAAACTCCGGGACATCCGGAACATGGGCATACACCAGGTGTTGAAGTTACAACAGGTCCATTAGGTCAGGGATTTGCTAATGGTATTGGGATGGCATTAGCTGCAAAATTATCTGCAAAAAAATATAATCGGGATAATTTTGAACTTTTTGGCAAAGAAAATATTTTTGCTTTTGTTAGTGATGGTGATCTTATGGAAGGGCTCTCTAGTGAAGCAGCATCTTTAGCAGGACATCTCGAACTTGGAAATCTTATTTATATTTACGATTGCAATAACATCACAATCGAAGGTAATACTAATCTGACTTTTTCTGAAGATATTGATAAACGATTTCAATCATATGGTTGGCAAACTATTTCTGTTAATGGTCACGTCCATCGTTCTTTAGAAGCTGCAATAGAAAAAGGAATTAATGAAACAGTAAAACCAACTATTATTATCGCAAAAACTAAAATAGGATTTGGAAGCCCTAAAAAACAAAATACTTCTTCAGCTCATGGCTCACCTTTAGGAACAAATGAAGTAAAAGACACGAAAATCAATCTTAATTGGGGACCGGCCGCCTTTTTTTACGTACCTACAGAAATCAAAGAAATATGTGAAGCACGAGTTCAGGAATTAGAAGAAGAATATGATGAATGGGAAAGCAAATATAATCAATGGGCAGAACAATATCCATTACTTGCAGAAGAACGTAACAAAGATCTGAACAATGAATTACCTGAAAATCTTGATGATGAACTTATAAAAGCCGTTAAAAATCAAACGGTTGCTTCAAGAATAATGTCAGGTCAGGCAATGCAAAAGATTGCTGAAATTGTACCAACATTTATCGGTGGCTCTGCAGATCTTTCTCCTTCAACAAAAACTCATCTTGATAATTGGGATTCAATTCAACCAGGTAAATTCAATGGGAAAAACATTCATTTTGGAATTCGTGAAAATGCAATGGGTTCAATATTAAATGGAATGGCACTATATGGTGGTTTTATCCCATTTGGATCTACATTTTTGGTGTTTTCAGATTATATGAGACCGGCTATTAGAATGGCAGCTATGATGAAGTTAAATGTTAATTTTGTTTTTACACATGATAGTTTTCATGTTGGTGAAGATGGACCTACTCATCAACCAATCGAACAAATAGCATCATTGAGATTAATTCCAAATTTAACAGTATTTAGACCTGCTGATGCTATGGAAACTGCTTTGTCATGGTCTATGGCATTAAGAAATACTGAAGGTCCGAATGCATTATTATTTTCAAGGCAAAAAATCAGAAAACTGGATGGTATTAATCGAAGAACAATTGAAGATATAAAAAAAGGTGGTTATATCATTTCAAACAGTCATAAACATCCGGATATTATTTTGATAGCTACAGGTGCAGAAGTTGACCTTGCAATAGATGCAAAACAAATATTAGAAAGACAAAATTATCGGGTTCGCGTTGTTTCAATGCCTTGTTTGGAAATATATAAAAAACAATCATTACAGTATAGAAACTCAATAATTCCTATCCAAAAATGCCTGGTTGCAGTAATTGAAGCAGGTAGTCCGCAAGGTTGGCAAGGTATTACCTGGAATCCTTTGCACGTTATTGGGATAGATAAGTATGGTATTAGTGCTCCAAATAATATTGTGGCAGAAGAACTTGGATTTGTAACTGAAAAAATTGCTCATGAAGTAGATCGTTTTGTTGGATGGATCGAAGATTATGATGCACTTCAAGAAAACGAAGAGTAAGTTTAGTCACCAACAATCTGGACAAAAATTTTTCTGTTTCTTGGTCTGTTATCATGATCTATAACAATAATTTGTTGCCATGTACCCAAAACCATTTTACTTTTATTAATTGGCACAGTAATACTTGGTCCCATTAAACTCGCTCGTAAATGAGAAAAACCGTTATCATCACCCCATGTTTTAGAGTGTCTGGAAACCATATTGACAGAAGCAAGTTTTTCCAATAATTCCTGCATATCTTCAACAAGGGACGGTTCATATTCAATTGTTGTAACACTTGCTGTTGATCCAATAACAGATATTGATATAATTCCATTTGTTATCCCTGATTCATTCCGGATATCTCGCACTTGATCTGAAATATTTACTATATCTGAAAATCCTTTTGTTTGAAATTGAATTTCTTTTCCAAATATCATTTCTTTACCTCCTCTTTAATCATTCAATATATCAATATTAGACAAATATTTACAATAAATTTATAATCTAAATTAATTTTTCTTGATTAGTTTTTCTTAGGCAAATAACTTTTACCAATTTTTATGAATAGATGAAGAATCGTACTAACTAACAAGAATTGATTATTTATAAAAATTAAAGTTATAAAACTCACTTGCATTTTTTGCATAATAATATTGAAATTTGATTAATGAAAAATAACATAACATACATATTCATAATAATTATCTTTTTAAGTGTATCAGTTCTATTATCTACAGAAACTGATGAAAGAATTCACCTTGTTCATGCGGATAAACTAGAACAAATTAAAATAAAAGATGAAATAATTAAAAAAGTAAGTGGGAATGTGCTTTTCCGAAAAGGTGAAGTTGACCTTGTATGCGAATTAGCATACTGGTATGATTATAAAGAACAAATTGATTTTTTTCACAATGTTAAAGTAACAAAAGAAAAGATAAAATTAACTGCAGATTCATTGACTTATTTGTATCAGGATGAATTAATTATTGCAAATGGATCTCCTATATTAAATGATTCAGGAAGAGTGATAAATGCAGAACAATTGAAGTATTATCTGGAAGATGATATTGCCATTGCTGAAACCAATGTTAAATATTTTGAAGAGGAAAAAGAATTAATATCTGATCATCTTACTTATTATACTGATTCTGGAAAACTTGTTGCTACAAAAAATGCTTCTTTTATTGATAAAAAGGAAAAAAACATTTTAATGGCAGATAGCCTTATATATTTTAATGATGAAAAAAAGTTGGTCGCTCTTCTTGAGCCTGTATTGGTTAAAAATGACTCTGTTGGTAAAGAAATATATCGAATCTCCGGAGATATTATTCGAGGTGATCAAACATCATCATCCTTTATATGTCAAAATAATGTAGTTATTACGCAAAATGATTTTTCAGCTAATGCAGGACAAGCAGAATATAATGATTCTACCGGAACAGTAATATTATTAGACAATCCTGTAATTTTGAATGATAAACGCACTATCAGCGGGAAAAAAATAACTGCAAGCCTACCCGATGGAAAACTTGAATCAGTGTTTGTTGATGGAAACGCTTTAGCAATATCAGTTTCGACAGCATTTTTACCTATATTAAAAGAAGACACTTTAACAATTATCCCTGACTCTGTTTCTGTTCGTGATGAAATGACAGGTAAGTATATGGAAATATATTTTGAGGAAAATTCAACAGATTCAATTTGTGTATCAGGAATGGCAACAAGTTATTATAATGTATTGGAAGATAGTATTATTCAGGGTGTGAATGCAGCGAGTGGTGATACTATTATTATGGATTTTGCTGATAAACAATTGAATATAATTTCAATAATAGGTGGCACAAAAGGGCAATTTATTCCTCATGAAACAAATACTAATATGGACACAACCGTCCTTTATAGTGCTCATCAGATTGACTATTTTCTTGGTGATAGAAAAACCAATTTAACCGAAAATGCATCTGCAAAATTTGGTGATGCTGAACTGACTGCAGGAAAAATTTCAGTCCTTTGGAATAAAAATCTTCTATATGCTTATCCTCTTGATACACTTTCTAATGACTCCACAAGAAATGATATGCCAAGATTAGTTCAAAGAGGTAGAGATCCTTTTACAGGAAAACAGCTTGTTTATAATATCAAAACCAGACGTGGCAGAATTATCCAGGGAACGACACATATGGATGATGGCTTTTATTATGGTAAAGATATCAAGATGGCAGATAAAAAAACTTTTTATATTAAAACCGGTCGATTTACAACTTGTGATAAAACTGAAAATCCACATTTTTGTTTTAAAGGCAATCAAATGAAAATGATCAGAGGTGATAAAATTATTGCTAAACCTATTATTCTATATATTCATGATATTCCAATCATAGGGTTACCCTTTGCTGTATTGCCTAATAAAGCCGGAAAAAGGCGAGATGGCTGGATTATGCCAACCTATGGATCAAATGCTAATGTTGGAGGATATTTACGTGGACTGGGTTATTTCTGGGCTTTAAATGATTATTCTGATCTTAAGATAACAAGTGATTTTTTCGACAAAAAAGGTATTCGAATTAATTCAAAAACCAGATATAAATTAAGATATAAATTTGATGGAAATATTTCTGCTTCTTTTCACAATATGATGTTAAAAGATTATCCGGAAAAAATCTGGCGTGTCAGTTTTAATCACAATCAAAAAATAAATCCATCTTCCAGTTTTAGAGCAAATGGAAGTTTTGTTAGTAATGATCAATATATGAGAACGAATGGTCTGGATTTAAATGATCGATTGGATCAGCAATTAATAAGTAATGCAACTTACTCGAAAAGATGGCAGGGAAAGCCATATTCATTAAGTATCAATATGAGCCAAACTACTAATCTACAAGCAAAAACAAATATTAATATTGCCCCAACAAACAATAATCAAAGAATCAGTTATGTAAACAGATCTATGCCCGGAATATCTTTTAGCAGAAGTTCAAAACCTCTCGTGCCTTTGAAATCAACACAAAGTGCTTCTGATTCAAAATGGTATAATAATATTTATGTTAGTTTAAATTCCAGATTAAAAAATAAACAGGATATTTTTTATATGAGTGAAGTTGATCCTGATTCTGCCGAACAGTATTTATGGCAGGAAAACAATGAATTAAAAAATGCGATTACTCACGGTATTTCTTTAAACAGTTCTCAAAAAGTGTCTTTTTTTTCTATTAATCAAAGTATGAGTTTTAATGAAGATTGGATATTTGAATATGACAAACCTGTTTTGGATGAATACGGAAATTATATCATAGAAAATAATAGGGTGAAGACTGCGACTTATCAAGGATTTTTACCCAGACATACAGGAAGTGCTTCTCTGGGAGTCAATACAAAAATTTATGGACTGTTTCCCATAAAAATTGGTGGCTTGAAATCATTACGCCATGTTGTAACCCCATCGTTACAAATGAGTTACAGACCTGATTTTACTAAGGAAATAGCAGGATGGGATCCTGGATATGTAGAGACAAGAACTGATACTGCCGGTGAAGAATGGAGATATGATCCATTTGCATCAACTTTAATTGGTTCTACTCCATCAGGTGAACAGAAATCCATGAGATTCTCTCTGAATAATATTTTTCAGGCTAAAGTTGATAAGGATGGTAAGGAGAAGAAACTTGATCTTTTTACTATGAACTTCAGTACCAGTAATAACTTAGCAGCAGACAGTCTAAACTGGTCACCAATAAGGACAAGTATTCGTACTCAATTAGCTAAGAAATTATCTTTAAATTTCAGTATGTCTCATGATCTGTATAAATATGAAAACAGAAGAATAAATGAATGGAATGCTACATATCATAATATTCCGATTCCACGATTAACATCAATGAGTGCCTCAACGGGATTTTCACTTAGCAGCAAGGATTTTGTGCAAAATAGTGTACCAACAGTAGAAGATAGTTTAGAATCTGATACTGATCCGTTAAATATTGTAAATCCTGCGTTTGACAATACAAATCAAACTTCAGGAAGTGGAAGTGGTCTTTGGTCAGCGAGTATGAGTTTCAGATATAATTTGAGTCAAAACAATCCGGAATATAAAAATGAAACATTTTCAATGTCATTAAATGCAAATATTAAATTAACAGAAAATTGGAAAATTGGATATCGAGCAAATGTTGATTTAATGAATAAAAAATTATTAAGCCAGAATATCCACATTGATCGGGATTTACATTGTTGGCAATTAAGTTTTAATTGGGTTCCATCTGGATACGGGAAACAGTTTAGTCTTATGATAAATGTAAAATCACCAATGTTAAAAGATTTGAAATATGAAGAAAAAGGTGGACGACAGCGAGGTTATGGATTTTAAATATAATAAATAATTAAAAAATACTTGACCTGAAAACTTAAGTCTCTTATATTAGCGGCGAAAATGGAAAGGAGATTTTGATGGAAGATTTAGCATGCCCAGCTTGTGGCGAAAATATAAAAGAAGAAGATTTACAGAAAGCATTAGTTTGTCCAAAGTGTAAAACAAAATTAAAAAATCCAAAATATATTGATTTTCTTGAATTATTGGTCTATTACGATATAGTTGATGATATTGATTTTTTCGATATGAATGTATATGGTGATGAAATAATGTCATTCGATAGAGAAGAGTATGATGAGTTAGATTTATCTCCTGATGATTTTGAGGCAACCAAAGAAGTGTGGAATGAATTCGAAGATGATGCAGAATTAAATGATACTCATTCAAGTGATACAATTATACAAAGTTCATGGAATATTTTTGA
>JAOZSG010000151.1 GCA_029939785.1 Fidelibacterota bacterium
TGAAGATTGAAGATTGAAGATTGAAGATTGAAGATTGAAGATTGAAGATTGAAGAAGTGTTTGCCGTAAAACAGCCCAGAAGTGGCAAAACATGAATAATTTTCAATAATAATTAGGATAATAAAAGAAAAATTAAAACTACGAAGTAATTTTGCAAAAGAGAGAAATAATATGAAAATAGTCGGATTTAATATTATTGCATTAAGTTGTACCTTAATCCTATTTGGGCTTATTAACCAGTCTAATTTAAAGGCACAGATTAGGACAACAGTTTTGCCGGATGCAGGATTTGAAAAGCGAATTGAAAAAGTTGTGAATAATATCCGGCTGATGGATACACATGAACATTTGAATACAGAAGAAAAAATGCTGAGTGAATCTTCCTTTGATTTTACTCATCTTTTTGGTTCTTATCTTGGCGTTGAACTTAAATCAGCAGGAATGTCACCAGCCATTTTCAGAATGGTTTTTAATAAAAATATTGCTATTACTGATCGTTGGGAGATGTTCAAACCCTTCTGGTATTCAATCCGTAATACCGGTTATGGTAGGGTTCCTCTGATTGCCGCAAATGAACTGTATGGTATCTCTGATATTAATGATGATACATATATGGAGTTATCAAAGAGAATTAATGATTCGATGAAACCCGGATGGTATAAACATGTTCTGAAAGAGAAAGCGAAAATTGATCTTAGTATTATTGATGTTGGTCATGTGAAACTTGATAAGGATTTTTATGTACATGTGGAGCGATTTGATAATTTTATTTATGTATTTTCCGCTTCAGAAATGAAAAGAATGAGAAAGATTCATAATGTAGATATTAAAACTCTTGATGATTATATAATTGCACTTACAAAGGCATTTCAATCAGGGCTTGACTATAAAATGGTTGGCGTAAAGTCTGCTCTTGCATATCAGAGGATCATAAAATTTGATAATGTATCGAATGAAACAGCAGAAAATATTTTTAATGAAATATTTACACGAGATAGTTCATTGCCAACTTTTAGTTTTGAAAAAGTAAAGCCATTACAAGATTATATAATGCACCGAGTACTTGACCTTGCTGATAAAAATGATCTGCCTGTGCAAATACACACCGGACTTCAATCCGGGAATGGTGGGATGATTACCAACTCAAAGCCAACGCATTTGAACAATTTGTTTTACGAATATCCTGATGTTAATTTTTGTGTTTTTCACGGCAGCTATCCTTACGGAGGAGAATTGTCGGTTCTTGCAAAGAATTTTCCCAATGTATTTATTGATATGTGCTGGGCTCAGATTATATCTCCCTATTATAGCGAAAGATATTTGCATGAATGGCTCGAAACAGTTCCTGCAAATAAGATTATGGCTTATGGCGGTGATGAATTAACTGTTGAAGCTGCGTATGCACATTCCGTAATGGCTCGAAGAGTAGTAGCGAAAGTTCTGATTGAAAAAGTTGCCAATGGTTATATTACGGAGACAGAGGCGATTAATATTGCAAATAGGATTTTAAGAGAAAATGCAATGGAGATATTCAAACTGGGAGGTAAAACGCGTGATGGCTCAAATCTGCCCTCATTATCTGAACCGGGTCTTATGCATGATTTGTTTGAGATGGTCAAACAAAATACAGGTTTTATTAAAAATTGGATGGTAATTGGGCCATTTGACACAGAAGCAACACCTCAGACGCCAACAGAAGTTACTCCAGGTTTTATTAAGGAATATCCACCGGAAAAAGAGATAAAATTTTCAAAAACTTATTCTGGAAAGAATGGTGATGTTAATTGGAAAAAAGCAAAAATAAACAAATCCGGATTACTGGATTTTAATGAAATATTTAATCCATATACAGGTGCAATTGTTTATGCTTATGCCGAAGTAGAAAGTCCAAATAATAGAAAAGCAGTAATAACATTAGGAAGTGATGATGGAGCAAAAGTATGGATTAATGGAGAGTTAGTCTATAATAAAACTATCTGGCGTGGAGCAGTACACGATGAAGAATTTTTGGATGTAAATCTAAAAAAAGGAAAAAATACGATTTTGGTAAAAGTTGAAAATAATACTGGCGAATGGGGATTAATTTTACGCTTAGTAGATCCTAAAAATGAATTGAAATATTAAAAGGAAAATGAAAGAAATATTTTAGACAGGATTAACATGATTAACAGGATAAAACTAATTTAAAACAATCCGGTAAATACTGTTAATCTTATCTGATATGATATGTAAAAAGTTATATAAAAAAATAAAAAACTAACCACAAATGCACACTAATGAACACTAATTTTGTTAAAAAATTTTATTCATATTTATTCGTGTTTATTCGTGTGCATTAGTGGTTAAAAAGAAAGAGGTTTAAAATGAAAACAATCACATTGATTATTCCGGTTTTAATGTTTTTAATAAACACTGGAATTTGTAAATCACAAGAAATTGCACCTAAAAACAGAGATGCAGTATATGCCGGTGAAAGTATAACGCTGGAAAACGATCAAATTAAAATGATTTTCTACAAACGACAATCAGGTCAACAAAAGGATCAGGTTAGTGGCTGGTCATGGGCTGAATTATACGGACCGGATGAACAAGGGAACTTGTCCAAATATGTTGGAATATTAGATCATTTTGGTGAAGTGGATATAGAGGGTCATGTACATCCATTGAGGATGGATGCAGCAGATTATAAATTGGAAAAAGATGAGAATGGAACAAAACTGATCTTTGATTTAGCAATGCAAATACCGGAAGAAGCTTGTATGGTTTGGGATAACTACGTAGCTGTTAAAGGTAAAGCAACTTTTTATTTACCCAAAGACAAACCACTTATACAATATAACGTAAAGGTAAAACCTGATTTTACAGTTTATTATCGCAGCGTAAGAGGCCCATGGCTTCGGGTTGGTGCTTTTGACTTTGGTGCTGAAAAAGATGATGCAATTTTTTGTGGAATGGAATGGCTTATTGATAAAGAATGGTCAAGCAGCATTGATTTTTTATCTCCTGAACTTGCTTTACGGATAACACCACATCCAAGAAAAATTACAGCACCGGTTATGGCAGTCAGTTATGATGGTCTTGCTGTGGGATTAAGTTGGGATCCTTTGTTAGGAAGTGTTGATGAATTGAATAGAATTTATAATCCACAACCAGTATTTGCATCTCCAAATTTTATTGATAAAAGGAATGAACATATATTAGGATTGATGTTTCCAAGTGGTGGAATGGGAATGGATGAAAATAGTTTAAAAGCATCACCGGCTCTAAGAATGCCTCGTAAAGGTATTGAGTTTAACGCTCAAATTAGTGTAGTAAAAGGTAAAAGTCTTGATGCGGTTGTTAATTGGGTACAACAAAATGGTTTACCTGATCCCGGTAAGCAGCGTTTTGGAAAAGCAGAAGTACTGGAAAAAATGGCTGAAGCCTACGCTTCACATTTTTGGGAAGAAGGAAAAGGATGGAAATATCATAAAAAACATTCTATTGGTTTGTTTCACGGTACAGCCTGGTATCTGTCCCTGGCAGTGAATGGTGAGATAAGAGAGAAACCTACATATTTTGTACCTGATTTTATTAATTATTATCTGAAAACAGGAAAAAACAAACAGTTAAAATCGAGTCTGAAAAAGAAAGTAAAATGGTGTTATAGTCAGGGATATTACCAAAAAAGGATTTCCAAAAGTAAAAAAATAAAAGGTTTTCCTACAATGTTTGACTGGTACACAGATAAAGAACTTCGTCAATATGGTGATGAAATTTTGGCATGGCAGGCAGAAGACGGGAATTTTTTATTTGATCCACATAAAAGACATTATACTGATCATGGTCCAAAGGCAGATGCTTATAGACCACTTGGTCACACGGGAGAATCAGTATTGGATTTTAATATGACTTCATCCATATTACTCCTTACAATTGGGGAATGTCTTCAGGATGATAAATATATTCAAGCAGCAAAAAAAGCATTGGATATTTCTATGCCATTGGAGCGTCCTGAAGGAGGAGATTGGTGGGAGACACCATTGCATGCTCCGAATTTTTATACTGCGGGATGGGCAGCTATGGCTTATTCTTTGGGCCATCAGTTCTTTGAAGAAGAAAAATACAAAACACGTTCTGCCCATTTTCTGAAAAGTATGCTTCCTTTTACTTACCTCTGGCAGACAAAAGCATTTCCAATGGTATATCACACAAATCCAGTATTTGGAGGAACAGGTTGGCGTTATATGGCGTGGACTGATCGCTGTGTCCATTGGGAAGCTATATCCCTGATCGATTTATCTATTCAGATGGGAATTGATTGGAGTAAAATTGATAAAGATATAGACTGGAATAAATATCAAAAAGGTGCAATTTTTACAGGAATGAGATTGCTGGCTGATCACACAAATCAGAAATGGTGTGTTCATAGTGAAGATGTGAATGATGAATTTAAAGCCGGAAAAATGGATATGTATGTTGCCGATACTTTTGATCCTGTTGCTTATACTTATGGTGGACTTGGAGTTAAGATACCACCAGATGCTCTTGCAAATTGTATAATCCATTTTTTGAAAAAGTGAAGAAGAAGATTTTGATTAAATACAATTATTCTTGAAATACTTATTAATTGATGTAAAAATTTTGATAAAAAATGAAAAAACATCGCTCACGGATTATTTAAATAAACAGTGAATAAAAATTACACAAGGAGTATTATCATGAAAAAATTATTTATTTTATTATTCACCTTCATATTTTTTATTGGTTGTAATGATAAATCTGAAAAATTCAATGGACTTGATATGAATATGGGGAATCTCTTTCGTATGTCAGATGCCAAAACCCGATCTATTAGTCCTGAAAATTTTACAGGTGAAAAAGGTAAAGGTGGAATGGCTACTCTGGAAGAAGGTAATGCCGCACATGCCGCACGTGATCTGGGACAGGGATGGAAGGTTAATCCGTATATTTTTATAGAGCCGGGTGAAGAGTTTATCCTTGCTGAAATTGAAGGTGAAGGGTCAATTCAGCATATCTGGATGACCCCCGTTTGTGATTATAGACTAACAATTCTCAGGTTTTATTGGGACGATGAAACAGAACCATCTGTTGAAGTCCCGGTTGGTGATTTCTTTGCTTCAGGATGGGGAATGGGATTTGAACCACAAATTAAATCTCTGGCAGTTTGTGTAAATCCACGAAGTGGCTTAAACAGCTACTGGCAAATGCCTTTTCGTAAGAAATGTAAAATAACTATGGAAAATATTAATGACAAAAAGGCAAGAATATACTATCAAATAGATTATACTTTAACTGATGTACCTGATGATGCCGGATATTTTCATGCTCAGTTTAACAGACTACATCCATTTCCATCCAAAGAAGATTATACCATTGTTGATAATATAAAAGGAAAGGGACAGTATGTAGGTACATACCTGGCACGCGGAGCTTATGATGCCGGCTGGTGGGGAGAAGGTGAAATTAAGTTTTTTATGGACGGAGATACAGAATTCCCAACTATCTGTGGGACAGGTGAAGAGGATTATTTTTGTGGCTCTTATTGTTACCGTAATCGTAAGGATGAAAAAGGAATTATGCAATATGATCAATTTGACAGTCCATATACAGGTTTTCACTATTTTAAAGATAATCCGGAAATATCCTACGAAACAAAAATTGGACAGTACCGCTGGCATATTCTCGATCCTATACGTTTTGAAACCGATCTGAAAGTAACTATTCAGAGTTTGGGATGGCAGAGTGGTGGAAGATATCTTCCTCTGCAGGATGATATGGCGTCTGTTGCCTTTTGGTATCAACAGGAACCTCATAACCCTTTCCCTGATCTGCCTTCAAAAGAGAAACTGATCATTAAAAAAGAGAATCCAAATCCAATGAAATAAAGAGATTATTATGAATAAAAAAATATCACGTAGGAAATTTATTAAAAATACTGCTATTGGTTTAGGGAGTGTAGCGGCTGGTTCTCAATTTTTGTCATGCTCAAACAGCAATAAACCTGATAAAAAACCAAATATTATTTTGTTAGTTGCTGATCAATGGCGGGCACAGGCTTTCGGATATGCCGGCGATCCAAATGTAAAAACACCAAATATTGATAAGTTGGCAAATGAAAGCATCAATTTTAGTAATGCTATTTCCAGTTGTCCTGTTTGTTCTCCTTATCGTGGTAGTCTGCTAACTGGTCAGTTTCCTTTGACAAATGGTGTTTTTGTTAATGATGTTCCGCTCAATAATGTTACTACCGGTTTTGGTGATCTTTTTAAAACAAATGGGTATGATACTGCATATATTGGAAAATGGCATGTGAATAATCATGGCAGAAAAGCATATATTCCACCGGAACGTCGTCTGGGTTTTGATTTTTGGCAGGTGCTCGAATGTACACACGATTATCTTAATTCGGAATATTATGATAATGATGATAAAGAGAAGTCTTTATGGGATGGCTACGATGTATTTGCTCAAACAAAAAGTGCTCAGGAATATATCCGAAAACATGATAATACAAAACCTATCTGCATGATTTTATCATGGGGACCACCACATGATCCTTATGATACAGCACCTGAGAAATACAATGCAATGTATCATCCTGACACGATAGAATACCGTCCAAATGTTACATCCGAAAAAGGTATAGGTGAGGCTACAGATCGACTGGCTGGATATTATGCACACTGCACTGCATTGGACGCCAGTATGGGTGATCTAATAAAAACAATCCATGATAAAGGTATTGAAGATAATACTATTTTAATATTTACTTCTGATCATGGTGATATGTTGGGCAGTCATTTTGCCGGAAAAAAACAACAGCCTTATGAAGAATCAACTCGTGTACCGTTTCTATTACGTTATCCGGCATTATTTGGGAAAAAATCCCGTATTGTTAATGCACCAATTGATGCACCTGATATTCTTCCCACATTACTGGGATTAAATAATTTTAATATTCCTAATGCCATTGAAGGTTACGATTACTCTGATTATTTACAGGGTGGTAAAGATCCTTCGGATGGTGTTGGATTTCTTGCCTGTTATCATCCCTTTGGTGCGTTTCAAAGAAATTATGGAGGACGTGAGTATCGAGGTGTACGTACTGAGCGATATACATACGTCTGTACTCTACCCAGTACGAAACAGGTTGAGCGAAGTCCCTATGCATATATTGAAATCCCAGACGGGCCATGGTTGCTTTTTGATAATTTGAAAGATCCTTATCAACTCAATAATCTTGTTAATAAACCAGAATTTTCCAACCTGCAGAAAGAAATGGAACAATGCCTGCTGAAGAAGTTGGCGGAAAGAAATGATGAATTTTTGCAGGGTGAAACTTATGTTGAGAAATGGGGATATAAAACAAAGGCAAATGGAACGATGGCAGTTTTTGATTAATTTGACAAAAGAAAATAATATTCAAAGAAAAAAAAATAGGAGAAAAATGAATATGAGTAAAAATTCACGGCGAAAATTTCTACATACCATGGGTCTTGGCACTTTAGCAATTGCCGGGTTAAATTGCAAACAGGATCTGTCTGATAAAAAACCTAATGGAGAAAAATCAATGAATAACAAAACATTAAAAGAATTTGTAGAGTTGGTACGTTACAGAAAAGAAGAAGTGGATGAATTCCTTGATGACAGCCTTCCAAATTGGGGAAAGTTTGATAAAGAATTAGGATATACCGTTCGAACATTTAAACGCCGTGATGGAATCGATGGCTCAAATACGATTCACTCGCTTGCTAAAAACGGAATTCAGCGTAAGCAAATAAATTATGCCGATGAACCTTGCAGAATAAATACTTATGGTGATAGTTTTACCATGTGCTCACAATGTAATGATGGTGAAACATGGCAGGAATATCTGGCTGCTCATTTCAGAGAACCTGTTCGAAATTTTGGAATTGGCGGTTATGGTGTATATCAGGCGTATCGCCGTATGAGAAGAGTGGAAAAAACTAATCTCGCAGCAGAATATCATATACTGAATATTTTTTCAGATGATAACTACCGTAATCTAGACCTTGCAAGGTGGGTTCGTAATGCAAAAATGCGTGAAAAAATTAGAGATGGTAAATTTAATATGATCCACGCAAACCCATGGTGTCATTTACGATGGAATACAAATACTTTAACTTTTGATGAAATTGAAAATCCATGTAATACGCAAGAGTTGT